>QZKI01000132.1 GCA_003598055.1 Candidatus Abyssobacteria bacterium SURF_17
GTTGCGTAGCCCGGATTCAACGCGTTGTGGGTCCCCGGAAGAGAACTCCCGCCTCCTCGTACACGCAGAGAGGCTGTGCAATCGCCCCATTCATGTTGCACAGAACTTTGAGTATTAGGAGAGACTATCTTTGGCTGAGATACTATTTGACAGTTGGTTTGTGAAACCTTGCGGTAAGCTCGTTGGCGAGCAGACCGTTTCCTCAATTCCGGAAGCGCACACCAAGTTTTTCGCGGGCAAGGGCTGTCCGCCCGACCTCAAGGCAGTCGCCGGATGGGGCGGCCTTGTGCTCCTGAGCGAGGATGTCTGTGCCGTCCAGTTCATGGTGAGCTTCTTCGAGCAGGTTCAGGCGAAATCATGCGGCAAGTGCTTTCCGTGCCGCGTGGGCTCGCGGGTCATCTATGACCTTCTTTGCAAGATTGCATCCGGAGAGGGAGACATCTGCGACGTCGAGCGGCTGAAGCCGCTCGTGGCCGACATTCGCAGCGCCGCGCTTTGCGGATTCGGCATAGCCATGGAGAAACCGCTCGTTGACGCGCTCGACAACTTCCATGCGGAATTCGAGGCGCACGTCAAGGGGAAGAAATGCCCGGCGGCGAAGACCGAATCCATCATGATTGCTCCGTGCAACTTCGGCTGTCCCGCCACGACCGATGCCGCCCGCTACATCGAGCTTATCCGCGAGCACAAATTCAATACATCAATTGACATCGCGCGCGCGCCCAATGCGTTTGCCGCAGTGTGCGGACGCGCCTGCTTCCATCCGTGCGAGACCGTCTGCAAGCGCTCAGTCGTTGACGAGCCGATATCCATTGCGTACCTGAAGCGAGTGGTCTCGGACTACGAGAAGAAGCTCATAAAGCAGAAACAGTTCCGGTACGCGCCCCATCGCTCGACCGGTGAAAAGGGCAAGGTCGCCGTCATCGGCTCAGGCCCTGCGGGCGCGACGTGCGCGCGTGAACTGGCCTCGTGGGATTATGACGTTACCATATTTGAAGCCGCGCCGGTCGTCGGCGGCACAACCCATCTGGGCATTCCCTCATATCGTCTACCGCGCGATGTCGTCAACGGCGAAGTCGAGCAGGTGCAGGCATACGGCGTTACCGTTAAGACCAATTCGGCGCTTGGCAGAGATTTCTCGCTCCAAGACCTGTTTGAGCAAGGCTTCAAGGCCGTCTTCCTCGCCGTCGGCGCGATGAAGGGGAAAAAGCTCGGCATCCCCGGCGAAGACGAAAACGAAGGCATTATGGACGCCATGGATTTCCTCCGCCGCATCAACCTTGGCGAGCCGGCGCCTGCCGGAAAGAAAGTAATCGTCATCGGCGGCGGCAACTCGGCTGTCGACTGCGCGCGCGTTCCCGTCCATCTCGGCTACGAAGATGTGAACATTGTCTATCGTCGCACCCGCAAAGAGATGCCGGCCAGCCCGTGGGAGGTCGAAGAGGCCGAACACGAAGGCGTCAAACTCCATTTCCTTGCCGCGCCCAAGCGCGTCATTGGCGAAAACGGGAAGGTGAAGGGCATCGAGTGCGTGCGCATGGAACTCGGCGAGCCGGACGCAAGCGGTCGTCGCAGACCGGTGGAAATAAAAGGTTCGGAATTCGTCATTGAGGCCGACCTCGTCATCGCCGCGGTAAGTCAGGCGCCCGACATGGACTATTTCAAGACTATTCAGGGCCTGGGAATCACGAAATGGGAAACCTTCGAGGTTGACCCTGATACCATGGCTACTTCGATGCCCGGCGTGTTTGCGGGCGGTGACGCGGCAACCGGCCCGCAGTCTGTCATCCTGGCCGTTCAAACGGGTCTTCAAGCCGCGGCATCCATCGACAATTATCTGAGCGGCGCGAAGCACGAAGAATTCAACCGGCTCATGAAAATGCGCAAGATTATCAAGGCGCTCGGCCCCGTCGACAAATCCGAGTATTGCGCGGGCGTGAGCGGCCTCGAACGGGCCAAGATGCCGGCGTTGCCGCCGAAGGAGCGAATCGGCAACCTCAATGAAGTCGAGCTCGGGTTCAGCGAGGAAACCGCCATCGCGGAAGCCGAGCGCTGCATGAGATGTTACAGGATTATCATGACCGCCTGACGAAGGCGTTCGCGGAACGAGGCGGAGCATTTTCCAAATGGTCAACCTGACGATAGATGATAAGAAGGTAAGCGTCCCCGAGGGCACCACGATCCTCAAGGCAGCCGAATCCCTCGGAATCTATATTCCCACTCTTTGCTACCATCCAAAAATGTCTCCCATAGGCGCATGCAGGGTGTGTCTCGTCGAAGTGGAGGGTGAGAATCGGCCGGTGGCCTCGTGTGACACGCAGGTGCGCGAAGGCATGGTCGTCAAAACCGATACCGAGGACCTCGCCCGGCAGCGCAAGCAAATGCTTCAGTTCGTCCTCTTGCATCATCCGCTCGACTGTCCCGTCTGCGACAAGGCAGGCGAATGCAACGTGCAGGATATTACGGTTGAGATGTGCATTCTCAGCCAACCGTTTTGGTCGGCCAAGCCGGAGAAGACCAAAGAAAAGCTCTCACCCGTGCTCGACCTGTGGCACACCCGCTGCATCATGTGCGGGCGCTGCGTTCAGATTTGCAAGGAGATACAGGGGGCCCGGGCAATAGATTATGTTGTCCGGAGCGGATTTGCCTCGAAGGTTGGCCCGACCGAATACGACGGCTATCCCTGCGAAAGCTGCAGCCAGTGCCTGTCGGTGTGCCCCGTAGGCGCGATACTCGATTCCACATTCCTGTACAGCGCACGCGCCTGGCAGCTCACCAAGAAAGATTCCATCTGCACCTTCTGCGGCGTCGGCTGCTCCTATGAGCTTAATGTGCGCCAGAACAAGGTTTATCGAGTGACCGTCCGCGATTTTCAAGGACACAACAATGGGAATCTCTGCTCTGTCGGCAGGTTCGGCCGGGACGCTGTTCACAGCGAAGCGCGCCTCACCAGCCCCGCAGTTCGGAAAAATGGAAAGCTCCACAACGTGGGCTGGAACGAAGCCTTATCCGATGCCGCAAACCGGCTGAAGAAAGTTGTGGCTTCCAATGGCTGCGGCGCTGTGGCGGGGCTGGCATCTGCCCGATGCTCGAACGAGGCGCTTTTCCTGTTTCAGCGGCTCATGCGCGACGGGCTCGGGTCCGGACAAATCGACACGCCGGCACATCTTCAAAACTTTGCCCTCATAGATACGCTGACGGATGTTTTCGGTATCCCTGCTCCGACCGCAACTCTGTCGGACATCGAGAAGGCTGACGTCATTCTCGTCGTAGATTCGAATATCATCTGCACCCATCCCGTTACTGCGCTTGAGCTATTGCGAGTGCACCACTCCGGCGGCGCCAGGGTGCTCGTTGTCGGCCACCGCGCAAACAAACTCACGACTCAATGCGGCCAGTTCGCGCGAACCATGCCGGGCTCAGAAACCGCGCTCTTGAACTGTCTGGCAAATCTGCTGGTTGAAAAGGATGCTCTGGACGCCGATGCGCTCAAACGCCAGTGCGAGGGCATCGACAAATTGAAGCTTCACCTCGTGAAATATCCTCTTAAGGAGACAGCCGCGCGCACGGGCGTCGAAACCGACATCATCGCCGACATGGCCGACGCGATCGCGGCGGCGAAGAACTTCCTGCTTGTCCTCTCACCCGGCAGCCTGCACTCGGCCGTCAACTCCTCGACGGTGCGGGCCGCGGCAAATCTCGCCGTGCTGAAGGGCGGCAAGGTGCTTTCGCTCCTGCGGGAAGGCAACGCCCAGGGCGCACTCGACATGGGGATTTCCGCTGAGTTCCTTCCAGGGTATAAAGAGGCCACCGTCGCCCAGAACGGGTCGTTCGCCATCGCCAGCATTCTGCGGGGTGTCGAATCAGGCGAGATTAAGGCGCTCTATCTTCTTGGCAGCGACATACGCCGGGAAATGGCGCTACTCGGCTTGCCTCTCGAGGCGCTGCAGTCGCTCGAATGCCTCCTGATTCAGGATGTCTTCGGCGGGCCTGTCGCTGAGATGGCGCATGTGGCGCTGCCCGCATGCAGCGTTGCGGAACGTGACGGCTCGTATACCAACGCATATCGGATTGTCCAGCACAGCGCTCGTGCCATCCCGCCGATGGGCGAATGCCGCACGGACATTGAAATTCTCTCCGAACTGGGCGGGAAATTGGGGCTTCCCTCACTCGACTCACTCGAGGCTGTCAGGAGCCAAATAGCTTCCTCTATTGCACTGTATGAATTCATGAAAGATTCTGACTCGCTCGGTGGAGTCAGCGCCTGGGATTATGGGAAGGCTGGTTCGGCCGCGCGGCAGAAGTTATCGCTTGCGATTGAGGGCCAGGCCCCCGCCGATCAGGCGTATCCGTATGTCCTTACCTTTGATAATATGTTACACTTCGGTGGAATGACATCGCTTCATTCGCCGAGTCTCGCGAAAATACGGGTCAGCGGAGTGCTCGAGGTCAGCGAAGACGATGCCCGTTCCCTCGGCGTCGAAGACGGGGCCATCATCGAGGTGAAGGTCAAGGGAGGGGGAGCCCAAAAGCTGCCCGTTCGCGTCACCCGGGAGCTGCCTGCGGGCGTCCTAAGCGTTCCTGCACATGACTTTGAAGTGATTCGAAAGCTCATCATGAAGCTCGACGCCTCCACTTTTCGGGCGGAACAAGGGACGCCTGTGTGGTTTGCCAACGTTGCCAAGGCGAAGGATTAGGTGCATGGAACTGTCATTTTACATACTCGGAGCGGTTGTGCTCGTTTCCTCGCTCATGGTGATAACTCGCCGTAACCCGATGCACTCGGCTTTGTGGCTTCTTGTGACGTTCTTCGCGCTGGCGGGTATCTACCTGCTCCTGAATGCGGAATTTGTGGCGGCCGTCCAGATCATCATTTATGCGGGCGGAGTGATCGTGCTCTACATCTTCGTGATTATGCTCGTTGATTTGTCGAAGGAGGCGGCGCTGCGGGCCGCATTCAGCAAGCCGCGCCAGACCTTGTTCGCGGTGGTGTTCGCGTTCATGCTGATGGCCGTCGTGGTCTGGGTCAGCCTGCGCGGAATCGTCCCGTTCAGCATCGAAGAGGTGGCAGCACCGGCCAGTGCCGCAGACAGTACGCGCGCGTTCGCGAAAGAGCTGTTCCTGACGTATCTGTACCCATTCGAGGTTGCATCGGTGCTGCTCCTCGTTGCGATGATAGGCTCTGTCGTCCTCGCGCGGCGCGGCATGGTGGCGGCCAGCTCCGGGGAGAAAAAGGCCAGATGATCAATCCTGTACACTTAATGGCGCTGGGCGCAGCGCTCTTCTGCATCGGGATGCTGGGGTTCCTCATCCGGCGTAATCTCATTGTCATCTTCATGTCTATCGAGTTGATGCTGAACGCGGTCAATCTGAACCTCGTCGCATTCTCAAACCAGTTCCAGTCGGCTCACGGACAAGTGTTCGCTGTTTTCGTCATCACGGTCGCGGCGGCTGAGGCCGCCACCGGCCTTGCGATACTCATTGCGCTCTATAGGATCAGTCGCGCGGTCAACGCCGACGAGGCACGTATACTGAAATGGTAATCGCTCTGCGATAGGGACACGGCATGGTGAACGTACCTACTGAAGTACTGAATTATATCTGGCTTATTCCGCTGTTCCCGCTCATTGGCTTCGTCACCATAGGCCTGGTAGGCCTGAAGTTTTTCAAAGGCAAGACGGAGCTTGTTCCCTCGATCATCGGATGCTCATCCGTTTTTCTCTCTTTAGTAATGTCTGTCCTGTGTGTGCTCGCGCTTCAGAGAATTGAGCCTGACCATGAGGGCGTCCGCGTGTTCACACGCGAGGTGTTCTCGTGGATTGAGATGGGCGCATTCAGGGTGCCTTTCAAGTTCCAACTCGATGCGCTCTCGTCCGTCATGATCCTGGTCGTTTCAGGCGTTGGTTTTCTCATTCACGTCTATTCTCACGGGTACATGCACAAAGACGCGGGGCAGTACCGCTTCTTCTCCTATATGAATCTGTTCACTTGCGCGATGCTCATCCTCGTGCTCGGCGGTAATTTCCTGCTCATGTTCATCGGGTGGGAGGGCGTTGGCCTGTGCTCCTACCTGCTTATCGGGTTCTGGTTTGAAAAGGATTCAGCATCGAATGCCGGCAAGAAAGCGTTCGTTACGAACCGCATCGGTGATTTCGGATTCGCCCTTGGCATGATGCTCATCTTTACCACGTTCGGCACGCTCGACTACCAGACCGTTTTTGCGGAAGCGCCGCACACGCTCGAAGCGGGCGGCGCCATCGTCACGCTTATTACCTTATTCCTTTTCATCGGCGCGACGGGCAAGTCAGCCCAGATACCTCTCTACGTGTGGTTGCCAGATGCGATGGAAGGCCCCACTCCCACGAGCGCACTCATTCATGCCGCCACGATGGTGACGTCAGGCGTATATATGGTTTCCCGCTGCAACGTGCTCTATTCGATGGCGCCGATAAGCCTTATTGTTGTCGGAGCCGTCGGAGCCGCCACGGCATTTTTCTCCGCCACCATCGGTATGGCGCAATATGATATTAAGAAGGTCCTCGCGTACTCCACCGTGAGCCAGCTCGGTTACATGTTCCTCGGGTGCGGAGTCGCCTCGTATACCGCCGGCATTTTCCACCTCATGACGCACGCATTCTTCAAGGCGCTCCTGTTCCTCGGGGCCGGCAGCGTTATCCACGGCATGAGCGGCGACCAGGATATGCGCAACATGGGCAGCCTCAGACATCACATGAAACACACATGGTGGACGTTCATGGTTGCGTATGTCGCGATTGCCGGGATTCCGCCTTTCGCCGGATTCTTCAGCAAGGATGAAATTCTGTGGAAAGCGTTCACGTACAATTCGCCTGTGCTTGGGCCGATGTGGGGCAAATTCCTGTGGGCCGTCGGTGCAACCGCGGCTCTCATGACTGCGTTCTATATGACACGCCTGATTTGTCTTACCTTTTATGGTGAATCACGCGTGTCCCACGAAGCCGAACACCACTTGCACGAATCGCCCGGCTCGATGATTTATCCGCTCATGGCTCTTGCAGTGCTTTCGCTCATAGGCGGCTGGGTGGGAATCCCCGCGGC
The DNA here is from genome assembly GCA_003598055.1 of Candidatus Abyssobacteria bacterium SURF_17. GTDB lineage: Bacteria > Abyssobacteria > SURF-5 > SURF-5 > SURF-5 > SURF-17. The sequence goes on from QZKI01000132.1 coordinate 7,078, forward strand.
GCTCGGCGGCGCAAACCACATCCATCATTTCCTCGCCCCCGTGCTGGATAAGGCGGCGCATGGCGCGTCGGGCGCTCACGCGGCCGCAACCGCCGGTCTTGCTTACGCGGCAGAGATGGCTTCGCATGGAGGCGGAGAGGAGCACTCACGCGGCCTCGAACTGCTCATGATGGCCGTATCAGTCGGTATCGCAGGCGTCGGAATGGGCGTGGGCTATTATTTCTATATCAAGAATCCGAATATTCCCCTCTTGATTCAGTATGAGCTGCCGCGGCTTCACAAGACTCTTTTGAACAAGTGGTATGTTGATGAAATCTACAACTTTGCGGTTGTCAACGGAACCAAACAATTCGCCAATCTCCTCTGCTGGTTCGACGCACACATCATAGACGGCATCGTGAATGGAACGGCCTTCGCTGCCCGTGCCTTGAGCTCCGGCAGCATCTTGTTCGACGGCGGCATCGTGGACGGGCTCGTGAATCTGGTCGCCAAGATTGTCGAGGTCTGCAGCGGAGTACTCAGGCGGATGCAAACCGGTTACGTGCAGAATTACGCCCTCGTGATGGCGATCGGTGTGTTCGTGCTCCTGAGCATTTACGTGATTCTGAGGTAAAAGAGAGAACCGACTGTGGCTGTGTCCGACAAATTGTGTAGGGTCGAATTTATTCGACCGAGTGGTGTGCAAAAAGGCCGAAAGAATCATGCGAATGAATTCGCACCTACAGGATCGTCGGGCAGATTTGCTGTGTCTGTCCTGAAACCTTTCAGAGAAGGGAGAGTTGAGCGTTGACTCCAGACATACTGACCTACTATGATATGGGCTTGAAATGGCCCCTCCTCTCTATCATCACATATATCCCTGTGCTCGGCGCGATTGTCATCATGCTTTTCATGCGTCGGGACGCGACCGTCAAATGGTTCGCGAATATCGTCGTGCTCGTTGACTTTCTGATCTCGTTGCGTCTCGTTTTCACGCCACAGTTGAAAGCCGCCTTTGTCACCGGCAAGCATGTTATCCAGTTCGTCGAGAAGGTGCCGTGGATTGAGAGCCTCGGGGTGCAGTACTTCTTCGGGGTTGACGGCATCAGCATTCTGCTCGTGCTCTTGACCACGTTCCTCGGCGTGCTCGCGGTTCTCTCATCGTGGTCTGCGATAACGGAGCGGGTGAAAGAATACTACGTATTCATGCTCCTCTTGCAGACCGGCATGCTGGGAGTGTTCTTTTCGCTCGATTTCTTCCTCTTCTACGTGTTCTGGGAAATCATGCTCGTGCCGATGTACTTCCTTATCGGCGTGTGGGGCGGCCCGAGGAAGCTGTACGCTGCCATCAAGTTCTTCCTATACACCCTCGCGGGCAGCGTGCTCATGCTGCTCGCCATACTCGGCCTGTACTTCCTGAACTACCGCGCCACCGGCAACCTCAGCTTCGAGATTATGAATTTCTACAATCTCGATATTCCGCTCGACATCGCAAAGTGGCTGTTCCTCGCGTTCTTCGTCGGGTTTGCAATCAAGGTGCCAATGTTCCCGTTTCACACGTGGCTCCCTGACGCTCACGTTGAGGCGCCCACGGCGGGCAGCGTCATCCTTGCAGGCGTCTTGCTGAAAATGGGCACGTACGGATTCGTGCGTTTCAGCCTGCCGCTCTTCCCCGAGGCGACCAGATGGTTCCTGCCGTACGGGATAGCGCTTGCAGTCATCGGGATCGTGTACGGCGCGCTCACCGCGATGATGCAGCCGGACATGAAGAAGCTGGTTGCCTACTCGAGCGTGAGCCACCTCGGATTCGTGATGCTGGGCGTGTTCGCGCTCAATCAGCAGGGCGTCCAGGGCGGAATCCTCCAGATGATAAACCACGGCCTCAGCACCGGGGCATTGTTCTTGGTCGTCGGTCTGGTCTATGAGCGCAGGCACACGCGCATGATAGCGGACTTCGGCGGGCTGAGTAAACAGATGCCCGTCTATGCGATTCTGTTCATGATTGTCACACTCTCTTCAATCGGGTTGCCCGGCCTGAACGGGTTCATCGGAGAATTCACGATTCTCATCGGCGCGTTCAAAGCTTTGTGGATGAAGCCTGTGGTCGCTCTGCGCTTCCTGCCCGCGGACTGGGCCGCCGGCATGTCAACGCTCATGGTGCTGCTCGCCGCGAGCGGCATCGTGCTCGGCGCCGCGTACATGCTCTGGCTGTACCAGCGAGTGATGTTTGGAAAACTCGAGAACCCGAAGAACATGGACCTGAAAGACCTCAACCTTCGCGAGGTCATGACCCTTATCCCGATCGTCTTCTTCTGCTTCTGGATCGGTCTGTATCCGAAACCGTTCCTCAAGCTCATGGATGCCGCTGTGGCAAACACCGTGCTCATCACAAACCCGGAGGCTGCGTTGGCCGAGATGCAACAGATGCAGACAAACGCTGCCCGCGAACACAAAATGGTTCTGCCGCCCGGTCACCCGCCGCTTCTGCCGCCCGGCCACCCGGAAATAATTCCGCCCGGCCACCCCTCCGAGCAGGGTGCTGCGATGGGGCACGGCGCTGAAAAACCGGGGTCCGTACACGGGAGCATGCATCCACCGTTGCACCCGGATATGAGCATGCATCCGGAGATTCCCGCGCAAGCGCTGCAAGGTTCACAGAGTCACGAGGGAGAATAGTGATGGAGCTGCCTGTTGTAGATTTCACGGCCGTCTATCCGGAGGTTGTTGTCACCCTCGTCGGACTCCTCGTCCTCGCGGTGGATGTGTTTCTTAAGCCCGAGCGCAAGACCGTGCTTGCGGTAATCGCGCTCCTCGGGTTATTCCTCGCGCTCCTTGTCACACTTGCTTACTACCCGCTGGATGAAGTTGCGTTCAGTGGCATGGTCGCGGCGGATTCTTTCTCGCAGTTCTTCAAACTCATTTTCATCCTCTCTGCCGCTTTCAGCATACTGATGTCGCCTCGCTACCTTCAAATCTTCAACATCAATGCGGGTGAGTATTACGAACTCATCATGTTTTGCACGCTCGGAATGATGGTGATGGTGGCAGGCAATGACCTCGTTACCATCTATATAGGCCTCGAGCTGATGGCCATTTCCATCTATCTCATGGCAGGGTTTCAGCGTGATAATCCGCGTTCGTCCGAGGCCTCGATGAAATACTTTCTTCTGGGCTCATTCGCTTCGGCGATCCTGCTCTATGGGATGTCGTTCTTTTACGGGATTACGGGCAAGACGAATCTTGAGGAAATCGCCCGATACCTCGACTTTACTCAGAATATGCTCAACACGAAGCTGATTACGTTGTCGCTCGTGCTTATGACGGTCGCGTTTGCGTTCAAGATTGCAGCCGTGCCGTTCCACATGTGGACTCCTGATGTATACGAGGGCGCGCCGACGCCGCTGACCGCGTTCATGTCCGTCGGCCCCAAGGTCGCCGCATTCGCCGTTATCCTGCGCGTTTACATGACCACGTTCCATACGCTCGTTCCCGACTGGACTCAACTGTTCTGGATTCTGTCGGTGCTTACCATGGTTGTCGGGAACGTTATCGCTGTCGCCCAGCAGAACATCAAGCGGATGCTCGCCTACTCGAGCATCTCGCATGCCGGCTATCTGCTTATCGGCGTGATCTCCGCGGGCACGGCCACGGAGATCAAGATTAACGGCCTGCCGGCGACGTCGTTGGTTTCCGAGTCCATGATGAGCGTGATGGTGTACCTGTTCGCCTACATGTTCATGAACCTCGGCGCATTCGCGGTCGTGATAGCGCTCGCAAAGGCCGGCAACCCGCGCGAGTTGCTTCAGGATTATGCAGGACTGGCAAGGCGCAAGCCGTTCACTGCGATGCTGATGACTATTCTGCTGCTCTCGCTTTTGGGGTTCCCGGGAACCTTTGGCTTTATCGGAAAATTCTATATATTCAAAGCGGCGATTACGACCGGCAATGTCACGATTGCAGTCATCGGCGTCATCATGAGCGTCGTGGCGGCCTTTTACTACATCCGTGTCATCGTATACATGTACATGCGCGAGCCGGAAGGTGAAATTCTTCCGGAGGCCGACTTCGCCAGCTCGACTATGTACGCGGTCATAACAACCACGGTCTTCACGCTCCTGTTCGGAGTAGCGCCGGGCTTCATCATCGCAATGGCCCGGTACAGCATCGAACAGATGCTGGCATGAGAGCCATGGGACCTGCGAAGAGGAGAGTCTTGCTGCTTTGTCCAACGACAACGAAAGCTCTCGCCAAAGGGGTCCGACGGATCGCGGCGGAGCGAGTGGCAAGAGCATGTGGCAGTATTATGCGGTCGCCATGCGAATGGTCGCGCGATATTACGTGCTCACCATCGAAATTGCCGTTGCCGTTATCGTCCCCATTCTCATCGGCAGATGGCTCGACGGCAAGACCGGCAGGGAGCCGTGGTTCACGATTGCCGGCATGATTCTGGGCGGGGCGGCGGCGGTTCGTTCGGCTCAGAGGGCGTATACGGAGATGCTTCGCGATCAGGACAAGGGCGCGTCAACGGAAAAAAAGGCTGAAGAGAAGCAGAAAAGATGATCGAAACAGCAACAGTGATCGGCCTTGCGATTGGAATTATGATGGGAGCCATGGATTTCTCCCTCGCAAAATCGATTGCGTCTCTGATCCGGCCCTCGAATATCCATGCCGCGCAGGCTATCATCATGGTCGGTTTCATCGTTAGGCTTGGCCTCATCGGCATCGTGCTGTGGACGCTCTCGCGCACGAGCGCCGTGAACTTTCTGGCTGTTTGCGTCGGACTTACTGGCACATTCACGGTTTTCACACTCGGGCAAGCCGTCAGGTCTTTCGTCGGCAGTGGTCGTCAGCAGAAGCAGATACCCAACAGGAGGTAGGAGCGTTGGAAATACCGCACGAACAATTACACAACATTACTCAGTGGGGGATATTATCCATTAATAAGGCGGTCATCTGGATGTTTGTGGCCGCGTTCGTCGCATTCGTTGTACTCTATCTATCGGGTAAGCGAGCCATGGTGCCCGGACGCTCGCAGGGTTTCATGGAAATGGTTCTCACGCTCATCCGCGAGAAGATGGTGCTCGACACCATGGGCCACGAAGGCTTGCCCTTCTTCCCGTTGATAGCCTCGTTGTTCTTCTTCGTGTTCTTTTGCAATATTGTGGGAATCTTCCCGCTCGGCCATTACGGCTTTACTGCCACATCGAACGTCAATGTCACCGGCACGCTCGCCGTCATGGTGTTCGTCATCGTGATCATCACGGGCATTCGCAAGAAGGGAGCTCTGGGATATCTGAAGAGCTTCGCGCCCCATGGTGTCCCGGTATGGCTGCTTCCGCTGATTTTCCCCGTGGAAGTCATCAGTTTGTTCGCGAAACATTTCGCCTTGGCGGTTCGACTTTTTGCCAACATGTTTGCGGGTCATATGGTAATTCTTGTATTTGCCACGCTGACTGCAACGCTCTTGGCGCAGAAAAGCCTTTTGACCGCTCTTCTCCCGCTTCCCTTCGCGGGAGTCGTCGTAATGCTCATCTTCGAGATTTTCGTTGCGCTTATTCAGGCGTTTATCTTTGCGATACTCACCTCGTTGTATATCGGTGATTCGCTTCGTGAACATCACTAGGTCGTTCGGAAACAGGCGTTAACATTAGGCAAGGGAGGAGAAAATGGATCTCACTGGACTTGGCGCTCTTGGTGCAGGCATAAGCATTGGCTTTGCCGCTTTGGGGACCGGTATCGGCATGGGCTATCTTGTGGGCAGCGCCGTTGAGAGCATGGCCCGGCAGCCGGAGGCAACCGGCACCATCACCGTGAATATGTTTATTGGTCTTGCGTTCATTGAAGCGCTTGCGCTCTATGCGCTGGTTATCAGCTTTATCGTGATGGGCCGCTAGTCTGCGGACTGGCACAATCCCCACTGCGGAGGTGAATGAAGTGGCCGAAACGATATTTTATCTGGCTCAAGAAACGGGCGAGATGGAGCAAGAGGTCGTCGGACACGAGATGACGACCGCTCATGAGGAACACCCGGCAAAGGCTGAGTCGGAGACCCCGATGAAAGTGGAGCCCAACCTCTGGATATGGACGCTCCTGGCCTTTATCATTGTGTTCTTCGTACTGAGAAAATTCGCGTTCCCGCGCATCACCGAGATGCTCGACAAGCGCACCGAAAAAATCGAGGGCGACTTGAAAAACGCCGAGTTCACACGCGAAGAAGCCGAGAAAATGCTTGCCGAATACAAGCAGCAGCTCGATGCCGCGCGCACCGAGGCGAAGAAGATAATGGATGAAGGCAAGGCGCTCGGCGAAAACCTGCGGAAAGAAACGGTTGCGAAGGCGACGGAGGAAGCCAATCAGCTCATCAAGCGCGCTCAGGAAGAGATCGGGCGTGAAAAGGAAAAGGCCATCAAGGAACTGCAGGCGCAGATTGCCGACATCTCGATAGAAGTCGCCTCGAAGGTCATGCAGAGTACATTGAATAAACAGGAACACGCCAAACTCATAGACCAGTACATCAGTGAGGTAGGCAGGCTCTATGAAGGTTGACCCCATTGTAAGCGCATACGCCGAATCGCTCTTCCGCGTAGCAACGGCGGAAGGAGTGGCCGACCGTGTGGAGGAGGAACTTCACGATCTCGAGCGGCTGTATCAGACCAGCTACGAGCTGAAGGAATTCATCAACAATCCGACGGTCAAGGCCGAGGGCAAGAAGAACGCCCTCACCGAGCTTATGGGCGACAAGCTCAGCCGCGTCACGCTCAACCACATGAATCTCCTCGTGGACCAGGACCGCGGACGCATGTTTCCCAAAGTCGCCGAAGAATATTACCGCCTTTCGAGCGCGGTACGGGCAAAGGTGTCGGCGGAAGTCATTACCGCCGTTCCCATCTCTGACGGCGCTCTGGAACAACTTGGCGTCCAGCTCAAGAAACTGACCAGGAAAGACGTGTACCTGCGTACACGCGTGGATGAGTCCATCATAGGCGGCGTTGTCGTCAAGGTCGGCGATAAGGTGCTCGACGGCAGCGTGCGCAGCAAGCTGGCTCAAATGCGGAAGCAGATGGCGGGCTGACGCGCTCCCTGCTTCCCCGTCAAAGGGAGGATGTGTCTTGGAACTGAAGCTAGACCCTGCTCAAATATCCGCGGTGCTCCGGCGGCACATCAAGGAGTCGCAGGTCACCGTCGGCATGGAGGAGGTGGGCACCGTCATCGAGGCCGGTGACGGAATCGCCCGCATCAAAGGACTGCCGAGCTGCATGTCGGCCGAGATGCTCGAGTTTCCCGACAACGTTTACGGCATGGCCCTCAACCTGGAAATGGACCAGATCGGCGCCGTCATTCTCGGCGAGTACGAACATATCCAGCAGGGCATGCAGGTCAAGCGGACGGGCAGAATTCTGGAGGTGCCCGTCGGCGTCGAACTGGTCGGTCGAGTGGTCAACGGCGTCGGCCAGCCGGTTGACGGCAAAGGGCCGCTTGGCAACAAGAAATTTCGGCCTATCGAAGGCCGAGCGCCCAATGTCGTTCAGCGCCAGCCCGTAAAAGAGGCGCTCCAGACGGGGCTGAAATGCATTGACTCGATGATACCCATCGGCCGCGGCCAGCGCGAGCTTATCATCGGCGACCGGCAGACGGGCAAGACCGCGCTTGCGATCGATACCATAATAAACCAGCGCGGCAAGGATGTCTATTGCATCTATGTTGCCATCGGGCAGAAACAATCGACGGTGGTCGGCGTCGTCGAAACGCTCCAGAAGTACGGGGCGATGGATTATACGATCATCGTGGCCGCGAACGCGAGCGATGCCGCGCCGCTGCAATATGTCGCGCCCTACGCCGGATGCGCCATGGGAGAAGAGTTCAGGGACAGCGGCAAGCACGCACTCATCATTTATGATGACTTGTCCAAACATGCCGTCGCGTATCGCACGATGTCGCTTCTCCTGAGGAGACCGCCGGGCCGCGAAGCATATCCGGGCGACATTTTCAACCTGCATTCGCGCCTGCTCGAGCGTGCCGCGAAGCTTTCCGACAAACTCGGCGGCGGATCGCTCACTGCGCTCCCCATCGTCGAGACACAGGCCGGCGACTACTCGGCGTACATCCCGACGAACGTGATCTCCATCACGGACGGGCAGATATATCTCGAGACCGACCTGTTCTACGGCGGCGTCAGGCCGGCTGTCTCAGTGGGTCTCTCGGTCTCGCGCGTCGGCGGAAACGCGCAGATACCCGCCATGAAGAAGGTGGCAGGCGCGCTTCGTCTCAACCTCGCGCAGTACCGCGAACTCGCCGCGTTCGCCCAGTTCGGCTCCGAGCTCGACAAATCAACGCAGGCGCAACTGACGCGGGGAGAGAAGCTCGTCGAGGTGCTCAAGCAGCCGCAGTACGAGCCGATGCCGGTCGAACAGCAGGTAATGATCATCGCGGCCGCCAACCTCGGAATGCTCGACGATATCCCCACCGACCAGGTGAAATCCTTCGAGACGGATTTCCATGAATTCATGAAGGACAAGTTTCCGGCGATTGGGCAGGCGATCCGCGAGACAAAACAGATGAGTGACGAAACCATGGCACAGATTAAGAAGGCGACGGAAGAGTTCAAGCTTCTGTTCAAGCCGTAAGAGCGATAATGGCAAACACTCGCGAAATCAGAAATCGGATTCGAAGCGTCAAGAACATCCAGCAGATTACGCGTGCGATGCAAATGGTGGCCGCCTCGAAGCTCAAGAGGGCGCAGGAGATGGTGGCGGCCGCCGGCCCGTACGCCGAGAAGCTGCGCCTGCTGATGGGAGAGGTGAGCAGGTCCACCTCGGGCATATCTCATCCGCTCCTTGTGCAGCGACCGGTCGAGCGCGTGTGCGTTGTCGTCATGACTTCCGACAAAGGCCTGTGCGGTGCGTACAATGCTAATATCATCAGTCGCGCCATGAATCTTATCAGGTCCATGAAGCCCGAATCGGTGCGGCTCGTGCTCATCGGCAAGAAGGCGAACGACTTCTTTAAGAAGCGGCCATATGAGATATTGAAATATTGGTCCTTCCCGAGCCGCGAGGTCGAGCTTGCGTTCGTGGCCGAAATCAATCGCTTCCTGGCCGAGGGATACGAGAAAGCGGACTTTGACAAGGTGGTCCTCTTCTACACGAAGTTCAAGAGCGCGATGGTGACCACTCCGCGCGAAGTGCAGTTGCTTCCTCTCGAAAGCGAGGAGGCAGACAAACAGGCGGGCGTAAGCGCTCTGTATATCTTCGAGCCGACCGCCGAAGAGCTCATGCAGAAGCTCCTCCCGAAGTATCTGCAGAACCAGATATATCTCGCATTCGTCGAGGCCGCCGCATCCGAACATGGAAGCCGGATGGTGTCGATGAAGAATGCCACCGACAACGCGGACGAGATGATTCGCACGCTGACGCTTAACTACAACAAGGTGCGGCAGGCGTCTATCACGCGCGAGATACTCGAGGTCGTCTCGGGAGCCGATGCGACCAAGAAGAAGTGAGAGCATCAATTTAGTGGCTGGAACCAGGCGCGACTCCGTCGTGCTATTGCGCTGTGTGGCCGCCCACGGGAGCATGTGGATGAACGAAGGCAGGTTCTGCGAATAAGAGCATATATCGAAAACGTGGACTGCCCTCGGGCAGGTTAAGAAGGAGAAGGGAATGAACGCAGGAAAGGTTGTCCAAGTCATCGGACCGGTTGTGGACGTGGAGTTTTTTGGCGATGAATTGCCGCAGATAAACCACGCCGTCACAATCAAAGACGAGGAAAAGGGGATCGACCTCGTCATCGAGGTCGCCCAGCACCTCGGTGATAACATCGTGCGCGGGGTTTCCATGTCTTCCACCGACGGCCTCGTGCGCGGGATGGAAGCGGTTGACACCGGCGCTCCCATAACGGTTCCCGTGGGCGAAGAGTGCCTCGGCCGGATACTCAACCTGCTCGGGCGGCCCATCGACGAGATGGGGCCGGTCGAAGCGAAAACGTTCTATCCTATCCATCGGCCGGCACCCGACTTCGAGGAGCAGGTTTCCGCAAACGAGATATTCGAGACGGGACTGAAAGTCATAGACCTGCTCGCGCCGTATACGCGAGGCGGCAAGGTGGGACTGTTCGGCGGCGCAGGGGTGGGCAAGACGGTTCTCCTCATGGAACTCATCCACAACCGCGCCAAGAAGCACGGCGGCGTATCCGTGTTCGGCGGGGTCGGCGAGCGCACCCGCGAGGGGAACGATTTGTGGCTGGAAATGAAAGAGTCGGGAGTCATCAACAGGACCATCCTCGTGTTCGGGCAGATGAACGAGCCGCCGGGCGCGAGACTCCGGGTCGGACTGAGCGCGCTCACCGAAGCAGAGTACTTCCGCGACGAGAAGGGGCAGGACGTGCTCCTCTTTATTGACAACATATTCCGTTTCAGCCAGGCAGGCTCGGAGGTTTCAGCGCTCCTCGGGCGCATGCCGTCCGCCGTGGGATATCAGCCGACGCTCGGCATGGAAATGGGCGAGCTGCAAGAGCGGATTACATCCACCAAGCGAGGCTCCGTCACCTCGGTTCAGGCCATTTACGTCCCGGCCGATGACCTCACCGACCCCGCGCCTGCGGCGGCGTTCTCCCATCTCGACGCCACAACGGTGCTCTCGCGCCGGATTGCGGAGTTGGGCATCTATCCGGCGGTCGACCCTCTTGATTCGACCTCGCGAATTCTTGACCCGCGCGTCATCGGCGAGGAGCATTACACCGTCGCCAGAACCGTTCAGCAAATCTTGCAGAGATACAAGGACCTCCAGGACATCATCGCGATTCTCGGCATGGAAGAGCTTTCGGAAGAGGACAAGTTGACCGTGCAGCGTGCGCGGAGACTCCAGCGGTTCCTCTCACAGCCGTTCCACGTAGCCGAGCAGTTCACGGGTTTTGCAGGCCGCTACGTGACGATTCCCGACACGATTCGCAGTTTTAAGGCGATCATCGAAGGTCAACATGACGACTTGCCGGAGGCTGCCTTCTACATGGTCGGCCCGATAGAGGAAGCAGTCGAAAAGGCCGATAAAATTCGGAAGGGGTAAACAACGTTGGCTAGACCGTATCCGCTTGAGATAGTTACTCTGAAGCGCACAGTGTTCAAAGATGATGTGGAATGCGTGACCGTTCCCGGCGGCCTCGGTTACCTTGGCATACTGGCCGGGCATGCGCCCCTTCTGACCAATGTCGAAGTCGGCCTCATATCCATCAAGCTCACCGGCTCCGACGTGAAAATGGCCGTGGGCGAGGGTTTCCTCGTCGTTACCCAAAAGGGCACGACCCTGCTCGTAGACACAGCCGAGAAAAAAGAAGAGATAGATGTGGAGCGGGCGCGCGCGGCAATGGCGAGGGCGCGAGAGAGATTGGGCTCGCGCACGCCCGATATCGACATCGACCGGGCCGAGGCCGCACTGAAGCGCGCGGTCGCGCGCCTGAAGGTCGCCGGAGCGCTCTGAATCTTCTCTCCCGGCATAGTGGCACACGTTTTCTCGCGAAGAAGACATCTTTCATTTCTCCGACGTCCGTGCGATGGACCTGCCTGTATTGTCTTCGCGGCCTTCCCTTGTTATAATGGTTTCACCAATGCGTGCGTTGTTGGAATTCATGCACAAAAGCCGGCAGAACAGCCCGCCTTGTTCCCTATTACAAGGAGTTGCAAACAGTGTTCAAGTCTTTAATACCTCCCCCTATTGAAATGGTACGCAGGGTGGGAAGGCTCCTTATCCTGTGCGGGCTGGTGGGGGTTGTTGCAGGTCTTGGCGCGATTGCATTCTACTGGATGCTGGAATTCACGAAGCATTACGCGCTGGGAGCCATTGCCGGTTACTATCCACCCGGGCCCGGAGGAGAAGCTCCCCTATTCCCCGAAGGGAGCGTGCCGTTCCATCGCTGGATGCTTCTCTTCATCCCGGCAGTGGGCGGGCTGGTAAGCGGACTCATTGTCTACACGTTCGCGCCGGAGGCGGAAGGCCACGGGACCGATGCCGCCATATCTGCTTATCATTTTAAGCGAGGCGAGATCAGGGGCAGGATACCCCTTATCAAGACCATCGCTTCTGCCATCACCATCGGCACGGGCGGCTCGGGAGGCAGGGAAGGACCCATAGCGCAGATAGGCGCAGGCTTTGGCTCGCTGTTGGGCAAGGTATTGCGACTGAGCACGCATGAGCGCCGAATCCTGATGGCCGCGGGCATGTCCGCCGGCATCGGAGCGATCTTCCATGCCCCGCTCGCCGGAGCTCTTTTTGCAGCCGAAGTGCTCTATAAGGAGATGGACCTCGAGTATGAAGTCATCGTGCCCGCCATCATCTCATCTGTCATAGCCTATGCCGTGTTTGCAGTCAGGTTCGGGTGGAATCCGCTGTTTCAGACGCCCGGTTTTGTATTCGAGAATCCCGCGCAGCTCATTCCGTACTTCTTCCTGGCGTTAGTCGTCGCAGGCGGCGCGGCCCTTTTCATCCAGATTTTCTATGGAGTTCGTGATTACTTCCGAACTATTCCCGTGCCTAATCACATCAAACCCGCAATCGGCGGGCTGATCGTCGGGGTGATTGGCTTCTTCCTGCCGGATGCCCTCGGGACCGGGTATGGCGTGGTGCAAGAAGCTTTTGCGGGAAGGCCGGGAATATTGCTGCTCGTTGCAATAGCGTTCGCGAAGATGCTTACTACCTCCTTCTCGATTGCCACCGGCGGGAGCGGCGGCGTGTTCGGCCCATCGGTCGTGATTGGGGGAGCGCTCGGGGGCGCAATA
>QZKI01000134.1 GCA_003598055.1 Candidatus Abyssobacteria bacterium SURF_17
GCGAAGCAATCTCTGTTTGCATCTTCAGTGCTACCAATGAGATTGCTTCGGTCGCGTCGCTCCCTCGCAATGACGAAACGGTTGCCAGTTTCTTAGGAGCGAAGGGCAGCAGGCCCGAGCGAAGCAATCTCGAACTGCATAGAGGAAGCTAACCAAATCGAAGAGGACATCATGCAAAAAGCCACTTTCTTGAAAAGATTCGTAATTCCGGCGGGCATTCCACTGCTCACCATGATAGTCATGTCTCTCATCTATCATAATTCGTGGCGAATCAGAAGTGACGCGCTTCAACAGATAGTGGCTCATATCTCAGCCGTCCTGCTATTCGTGAGTATCGGATTCGGCATGTTCGTTACGTATCCGATGGCATTCAGGCGCGGAGCGAGCGTCGGCGAACGGATAATCGCATGTCTTGTGACCCCGCTCGTCTGGAATATCAAGGAAGTCGTGCGAGTGAGCGAGTTTTTCACGTTCGGCGAATGCTTGTATTATGGTCTGAATCAGATTTTCGTGCTCAGCGTATTCGGGGCGTTCGCCGAGATGGGGCTGTGCGAGCTCATCTGCCGATGGCGCAAATGTATGCGCGCCGAAGAGCCCATCAAGATTGTCACCCCGCTTCCGCTCGTCGCCATCTGCTCAGGCATCGCAGCATTCTATGTAATCCTCTTATGGGGTCTCGGCGTCCATTTCTTTTATGTCTATATAGAAGGCTACAAAGCTTTGTTCCATTGAAGGCTGACCGACCCGGCATTCCGGCCAAACTGAGAGATAGCCATGAAGCGGCGCGAATTCATAGGAAGTTTATCAAAGGTCGCAGCCGCCACGCTTTTCCTCAGCGCGGGGCAGTCGACGTCGTGCAGCAAGAGAAAAGAGCCAGTGACTGGTGCGCACAGACCAAACATAATCCTCATCGTTGCCGATGACCTCGGGTGGAATGACCTCGGATGCTACGGGAACAGGCACATCAACACGCCCAACATTGACGTACTGGCGAGTGGAGGGGTTCGGTTCACGAACGCGTTTGTCGTCGCATCGAGCTGTTCGCCGAGCCGATCAAGCATAATCACAGGCCAATATCCACACAATAACGGAGTGACGGGCTTGACGCATATCCGAAAGCGTCTGATGCTCTCCCCATTCACGACCACCCTGCCCGAAGTCCTTGCTGAACACGGCTACCAGACGGCGATTGAAGGGAAATGGCATGTGGCTCCCTATCTTCCGACTGACTGGTATGGCTATCATGAGCGATTGAGCGGGGTCCTTCCGAAGGATTTCTGGATACGGAAGTCCGACAACGCGTTGAGATTCCTCGAAGAAAACCGGAGCCGCCCATTCTACCTCGAGCTCAATTATATGGACACGCACCGTGAAGATTCGGGCGAGTTCCATTCCGCGGAAGGGTTCCCTATCGAACCTGAGATGATTGAGGTGCCTGAGTATTATGCATTGCCGGATTGGCCGGAGATACGGACCGAAGTCGCAAAGTATTACAGCAACGCGATGAAGATGGACAAGATGATTGGCGACGTGTTGAGCAAGCTGGATGATCTTAAGCTTGCCGAGAATACGCTTGTGTGCTTTGTCAGCGACAATGGCGCTCCGTTTCCGGGTAACAAGATGACGCTCTACGACCGAGGCATCGGCACTCCGCTGATACTGAGGTGGCCGCGCAGAATTCCCAGCGGGACGGTGAATGCGCATCTCGCGAGCACAATCGACATCATGCCCACGATACTGGAGGCGGCAGGCTGCGCAATCCCGCAAAGTGTGCAAGGAAGGTCTCTCCTGCCGCTCGCTGAAGGCGAGAGCAAAGAGCGTCTGCGCGACGCCATTTTCGCCGAGATGACATACCATGTCCACTATCTTCCCATGCGTGCAGTACGCACTCCACGATGGAAATACATCAGGAACTACTCAGATGACCCCGTCGGGCTCGACCAATGTGACCATATGGAGTGGGCCCACAGACTCTGCGAGCTGCCGAATCAGGGCTGGCTCAGGCCGCGAGTGCCCGAAGAACTGTACAACCTTGAGGCTGATCCCAACGAACAGAAGAACCTCATTGCTGATTCGGCATTTGAGCATGAGCTGCACGAGATGAGAGCGCGGTTGGACCGCCACATGAGGGAAACGCAGGATCCATATTCAGGCAGGAAATTTGAACGGAATTTTGCCGCCCCTCAATCGAAGACATGAGAGGCGGCAATTTTTAACTGGTTTGAACCGCGCACCATAGGTCGCGGTTTCCCTTCCCTATTTGTCGAGCTTGACGGAAACCGGTGTTGCATTGAAGACGGTGTTGAAGACCGGTGAGTACTTCTGAGCCATTTTGATGAGCTCTTCCTTCTCTTCGTCGGATATATCTGCATCAATCTTGAAGTACACCCGGATATTCTCGTAGCCCACCGGCACATCGGGCGATATCCCGAGGAAACCGCGCAGGTCGATATCGCCCTCTAATCTGGACTCCACTT
This sequence comes from Candidatus Abyssobacteria bacterium SURF_17, assembly GCA_003598055.1. GTDB lineage: Bacteria > Abyssobacteria > SURF-5 > SURF-5 > SURF-5 > SURF-17. The sequence continues at coordinate 2,478 of QZKI01000134.1, forward strand.
TTCTAATGTCGATTCCCTTGGCGGCGGCATGATACACAAGACCAGTTGTCATACAGGCAGCCAAGCCTGTCAGCACGTACTCGACCGGGTTCGGTCCTATGTCTTCACCCAGCAGAAGAGGGGGCTCGTCCGCGTCGAGCTCAAAGGTTTTCTTATGGGACCGCTCTTCCTTTGCTCCAAAGAAGTCTTTGATTTTCGTGCGATTGTGCCCGCCCTTGACCCACTTGTTATGAGCACGAAATTTGGACTTTGCGATGTCAGGAGTTTCCTTGATCGCGTCGATGGTGCTGAAAAGCTCAGAGACATTCACTCCATTGACAATTTTCTTTTTTTCTATTGTAGTCTTCATTTCAATATCCTCCTCGGTTACTAACCCGTGGAACCTTCAACTATCGGGTAGTTCTAGGTCTTTACCAGAATCTAAAACAACAAGAATCTCACGAACGCCCTGCACGAACAATCAATCCATAATCCTTTTTGAATAAGTATGTCCAAGATCACACAAAAAGGCAAAAATCTCAGCATGACAGTCTTCGTTTTGGGTGAACTATGCTTTGGCTGTCGGAAATTTGAAAACCCGACGGCGCTGGGCGCAGCAAACCGTTCAATGTGCAGGAAGTATGGATAAACTATATTACCTGCGGAGGCAAATTCACGTGAGAAAGGTAGTATATTCCCGGTTCTCCTTTGATGAGTGTCAGGCGGACCGGAACACGTTCATATTTTGAGGACGCTTTGAGAATTCTTTCAATGGAACATTTGTGATATTGTCTTTTTCAACAAGTGCCACGTGTCATTGGAGAGATACATCGGGGCGGAAATTATTCCCACCGCGTCTTGACCGGCTTTCTATCTACCGTCTTAAGAAACTTGAGCTTCGAGTAGCCCATGACAAGCACACTGAACACCTCGTGTCCGGGCGGCAGTCCCAACTCCTCGTCTATTGGCTGGTACATCTTTGACGCAATCTCGAAGAGGCCGATGTAGGTCGTCTCCAAGCCCACGGTCCTTGCGGTCAGGCCCAACGTGGTTGAGGCAATCACGCAATTATCCTTGGGAGTGCGCGTTTTCGAATGCGAATGGAAGATAAGCACCACGGGCGCTTTGTAGAAAATAGCGTCGTACCCCGCTGCCCGCGCACGGCCCAGACGGCTCCTGTAATGTGCCAGAATTTCCAAATACTCGATGTCTTCCGGCGGTTCTTTGCCTGTGGCCGCAGATTCGGCCAATGCCTCCTCGGCATATTTGCCCATGTCCATAAAGAAATCAACGGTCAGGTCCGACAACTTCTGCCTCTTTTCCGGATTTTGTACCACGACAATTTCCACGTCCTGCACATTTCCGCCTGTTGGGGCATACCGGCAAACATCAATGAGTTTCTCCAAATGTTCGCGTGGCACTTCCTTATCTTTGAAATGACGATGGCTTCTTCTCTCGCGAATGAAGCGAATGAGCTGGTCTGTCTCGAACATAGTGCCCTTGCCGACCTCGACGAAATTGTTCATGTCCAGCTTATGGTGAACGATGGCATCCGTTGGGCAGAGCGCTACACAGTGGCCGCACAGGTTGCAGCAACTTTCATCGGCCTGCGCGATGATTATGTCGCTCTGCTTCACAAAGCAAAGCGGACACCTGAGAGCACAGATGCCGCAATTATTACATTTATCCTTGTCGATTGAAACCCAACTCATTGTGGAATTACCCTCCGTCAGAAAAACATTCCCGTTCCTGTTTCCTTTTCCGTCGTTTGCCTCTTCCTTATTCCGCGAGCATCCCCATCATGGGGCCGAGCATTTCCCTTGCGGTTTCGGCGAACTCCTCCGCCTTCACCAACGTGATTCGGGAAATCTTCTCGCCCGATTCATAGCTGATTACGGCAAGCTTGTCGCCCGGCTGCAATCCGGCCCTCTCCCTCACCTCTTTGGGAAGCAGAATCTGCCCTCTCGCATCCAGCGTCACCAGCGCCTCTATTTTGCAACAAGCGGGTGAGCCGGCTGATGGTTCTTTCTTGGAGGACTGTACATTTCCTCGCTTTCTCCCCGGCATCTTCTCACCCTCCCTTCTGTGCTCTGTCATTTCCGTATTTTCCGTATTTTCTGAAATAGCATAGCACACCTTCCGCCGCTTGTCAAGCCCCCGCATGGGGTTAATTCCTGCAAGAGAGAAAAGTCGAGACAGGGAGACATTGCGCGCCGATGCCTAATTTCATTTCTCTATTCGGCAATTGGCCAGGTAAATTGCTAATGAGTGGTTCTTAAGAGAATGGGGTCCTTAGAAAGCGGAAGATGGCTTCTGAGAAAGCAACGATTGAATGGGGGGGGACAGAGGCCGCACTGCTGAAGGTACACAAACGCCCACTCTGAAAGGGGAACCAAGATGGGTTCGTGCAAAAAGGGTTGTCACAACATGTCCGTCGCTGCCAAGGAAAGTGGTTTTGTGTTCCCTGAATTCGCGCACCCCACTGCGCGGACTACCGTACACTTCCTCGGTCATGAGGTTTTCGAGCGTCGCTCTCATTGCGGCGATTGCCATGGGATTCCCGGATAGCGTCCCTCCAAAACCGAAGAAGTTACCACATGTCGAGTCGACTCTGACCAGAGCATCGGTCAATGAGATGTCATCGGCCCGGCGAATCATTCCGAAGGGTATACATCATTCGCGGTCATTTTGCCAAAGATTTGCTGGCGGGACCGGAATAGGGATAGAGAATCTATCCCTTCTTGCATGCGTGATGTCCGCCGAGAAACTCTGCTCCTCGATCTGGATCAGAAAAGTCGGTTTGAAGGTGTCGATGTCCATACGCCAATCTCCGGTCGGCCCGCCTGAAGGACAGACTCCACCAGACACTTATCAGCGCAGGACGCGAGATGTCAGGAACGGGTTCAGGAGATGAAGGTGGTCAGAGAATCCATTTCCGCTTGATGTTCCACAGGCTCATCGCGAACAAGCCGACACAGAATGCGCCGAGGAGGGATAGGTCGAGGGAGAAGGGCATGGCATGTCCCCCATGCACAGCTCCATGAAGCACATCTGCCCCATAGGTCAAGGGCAGCACATATGAAAGCGGCTTCAGAAGAACCGGCAGCTTCTCGATGGGGAAGAAAAGCCCGCAGAGAAAGATCATGGGGAAACGAAAGAAGTTGGAAAAAGTCTGCGCCTCGAACACCTCGCTGACCGCAACAGCGATGAAAAGGCCAAGAAAGGTCGATGCAACGGCAATCATGAAGACAGCGGGAACAAACGCGCTCCAGACCACCTGGGACAGGTCGGCGAGAAACAATGCCATGATGACCGGCACAAACGCGTTAGCCACACCGAATAGAATGGCGCCACTCGTCTTGGCCAGCATAAGGACTTCCAAAGGAATGGGCGCAAGCAGCAGTCGCTCGAAGGAGCGGTTCTTCTTCTCGAAAGTGACCGTCACCGCCAGCAGTGATGTCGTGCCGAACAGGATGGAGACGGCCACCACGCCCGGAAGCATTGTCAGGATGCTCTCGAGGCCGCTGCCGGATTTAATGAAAAACATGCTCGTCCATGCCAGAGGGAAAATAAGCCCCCAACTGATGTTCGGCGGTTTCAAGTAATAGGTCCGCATGTCTTTGACCAGAATGTTCCAAAAGGCGATCCAGAGCTTCATTGGCCGCTTCCCGCCTTTTCCTTCTCTTTGCGCATGGCGTCAGCCTCGATACCGGTGATCCGCACGAAGATGTCCTCGAGGGAGGGTCGCATTCTTCGGGCCTCGGAGACCTCGACTCCATGGTCTTCCAGGAAGCGAACCAGCGGTCCGACGCGAACAGGCTCGTCGGCCTCCACACGAATCACGCGTTGCCCTATGGTCTTACATTCCAGCTCGGGAAAGGATTCGGATAAATTGCCTTCTATATCACTCAGCGTGTTCGCACAGGTGATTTGTACTACGTGTTTCTCCTGAATCGGCTGTATCAGATGCTCAACCGTGTCGATTCGAACGATGCGCCCGGACACAATGAAAGCGATGCGGTCGCAAAGCCGCTCCGCTTCTTCGATGTAGTGGGTGGTCAGGAATATGGTAGTCCCGCCCCGGTGCAGGTCGGCGATGAGTTGTCGTAATTGCCTGGCGCTGGCCACGTCAATGCCTGTGGTGGGTTCGTCCAGGAACAGGATCTCGGGCTTGTGGATGATCCCGGCGGCAATGGTGAGTTTGCGCTTCATGCCCTTGGAATAGCCGCCAAACTTGCGATTCAACGCCTGGGCCAAGCCAAAGTTGTCCAACAGCTCCCTGGCTCTGCCTTGTCGTTCGACTTTACCCAGGCCGTGGAGCGCCGCGCAGAAACACAGGTTCTCGAAACCGGTGAGTTCCGGGTAGAGGTTGCTTTCGTCCGGGACCACGCCGATAAGATGCTGGGCTGCCCTTGGTCTGTGCGTGCAATCGATTCCGCCGATGCGGATTGATCCCGTATTCGGGCGGGCCAGTCCCGTGAGCATATTGATGGTCGTGGTTTTGCCCGCGCCATTGGGGCCGAGGAAGCCGAACAGCTCGCCCTGGCGAACGCTGAACGAGATCCCGGAGACTGCTTCCACCTCCGCAAAACACTTCCTCATACCCTCAACGCCGATGGCATCAGTCATTTCGCGGTCTTCCTTGAGGTGCAGGGGTGCTTCTTGACGTCACCGTGGCATTCCTTGACCTGCTCGGGGGAGCAGTCCCGGGGTTTGCCCTTGAGTTGTTCGGGTTTCTGACAGCGTTTCCCTTTCTCACACATTTTGGATCTCCTTTTCTTAAGTTGCCGCGCAGGAACTTATCAATAAGTCAAAAAAGAGAGGGATGTCCTCTACTCCTTCATCTCCAGCAAACTCCTCGCAGTTTGACTCCATTCGGCCAACGTTTTCTCGTTCACGCGGTAATGAACAAAATAGCCTCGCTTGTCCGCTGTAACGATATCCGCGTCACGCAGGACGCGAAGGTGCTGCGAGACCGCCGCAGGTGTTATCTTCAAGACCTGGGCCAGCGCGTTGACACAGAGCGACCGACGCTTCAGCAGGTCGATCATCCGCACGCGCGTACCCACGGAAAGCACCTTGAAGATGCGGGCCTGTTTTTCTGATTCGGTCATGGCAGCTCCTTTGATTAAGTTATCACGCAGATACTTTACGCCTTGCGACACCCGATGTCAACAAAAAACTTTGGCGATGGCAGGTTGGCAGACAATATGCGACATAAACGTGGGGATGGAGAGTTCTTCTATCTTCTCCTGGGTTTGTTGCAGGCACATATCTGCATAGGTGCAAAGCGCACCTGTGAATCATCCCAAGTTCGGCTCCCTCATGTAGGCGCCGTTCGCGAACGGCGCCTACATCACACGCAAAACGCAACCGCATACAAGAATGCCTTTTGTGTCGCGTGCTCTGTGTCGCATACTCTGTTGACAGGCCCTGCTAACAAACATATACTGGGGTTAGTAATCCTCGGCGTATGGTATAGGAGACTGATGCCAATCGCTACCGCGCCATCTGCATTTCATATCATGGCTAAACCTCGGGGCGCCGTCTGCAACCTTGAGTGCGCGTACTGCTTCTTCCTGAAGAAAGAGAAGCTTTATCCCGGCAGCAATTTTAGGATGTCGGATGAAGTGCTCGAAAGCTATTTGCGCCAGGTCATCGAGGCGCACCAGGGGCGGCGCGTCACCATTGCATGGCAAGGCGGCGAGCCGACTCTCATGGGACTCGATTTCTTCCGCAAGTCCATCGAATACCAACGGAAATATCAGAAACCGGGAACGATAATTGAGAACACCATCCAGACGAATGGCGTTCTTCTCAATAAGGAGTGGTGCAGCTTCCTCCATGCAAACAAGTTTCTGGTGGGGCTCAGCCTCGATGGCCCGAAGGAGCTGCACGATGTCTATCGAAGGGATAAAGCGGGTAGATCAGTATCCGATGCGGTGATGCAGGCGGCTCGGCTGATGCAGCAGCACCAAGTGGACTTCAACATTCTGGCAACGGTCAATGCCGCAAACGCGGATTATCCATTGGACGTATATCGGTTCTTCCGGGATGAAGTCGGCGCCGAATTCATTCAGTTCATTCCTATCGTCGAACGCGACAACGAGTCGGGCTCCGTCGAGGGAAAGACGGTCACGAACCGCTCCGTTAGACCGGAACAGTATGGGTGTTTTCTCAATGCCGTCTTCGACGAGTGGATACGACGAGATGTAGGCCGCATCTTCGTCAATCACTTTGATGCAGCGCTGGCCTCATGGGCGGGAGCGCCTCCTGCGACGTGCACCACAGCGCCCACCTGTGGTTTTGCAATGGTGTTGGAGCACAATGGTGACCTCTATTCATGCGACCATTTCGTCGAGCGGAATCATTTGCTGGGCAACATTATGGAACAACCCTTGATTGAACTCGCCACTTCCGAAAAACAGCGCACATTCGGGCAAAACAAACGAGACACCCTCCCCCGCTATTGCCGCGAGTGCGAGGTGCTTGTTGCGTGTCACGGCGAGTGCCCGAAAAATCGACTTTTGAGAACGCCAGACGGCGAGCCGGGCCTTAATTATCTTTGCACCGGCCTGAAATCGTTCTTCGCTCATATTGACCGTCCCATGAGAATTATGGCGGAACTCTTGCGGAAGAAGCGCGCGCCCGCGGAGGTCATGCAAATGCTTGCTGTGGAAGAAGCACGGCTGAAGCAGGAATTCGCTAAGGCGAGCCGAAACGAGCCATGCCCCTGCGGCAGCGGGCTCAAGTTCAAGCGCTGCCACGGAAAAAATTGATGACCATCTGGGACTGGTTTAAGCACGCGATTACAGCACATTTGACACCCAAATGTGCGCGATGATATTCTGATTAAGCAGCAATACTGAGAGGCGTACAATATGCGGAAACAATACCAATATACCGTCTTGTTTGAGCCTACCGAGGAAGGTAGGTACACGGTTACTGTTCCTGCTCTGCCGGGATTGGTGACGGAAGGAATGACGCTCGAGGAGGCACGGGCAATGGCCGTGGAAGCCATTCAATGTCATCTTGAGAGTCTTCGTAAGGATGGCGAGCCGATACCCGAAGACGTGAAAATCGACCTCGAACCCGTAAAGGAAAAGGTTAGCGTTCCCTTAGGGGCCGCATGACCCCAAAGATGCCTGTTGTAACACCCCGTGAAGTACTCGCCGCCCTGAAAAAGGCTGGGTTCTACGTACACCACTAAGAGGGCAGCCACATAACCCTCAAGCAGACATCAAAACCTGCAAAAAGGGTGACGCTCCCCTATCATAACCGTGACCTCAATCGCAAAACTCTGGCGAGAATCCTTGACCAGGCAGACTTAACAAATGAAGAGTTCATCGCCCTGTTGCATGAAGTAGGCGCATATGTCTTACACGGAAATGAGTTGAAGGGAATTCCGGAAAGAGAGAAGACAATGGCATATCCGAATCGCCCCAATATCGTGTATTTTCTTTGCGACAATCTCGGCTTCGGCGAGTTGGGTTGCTATGGCGGCGGGATTCTGCGAGGCGTCGAAACGCGCCGCCTTGATAGGTTCGCCGACGAAGGGCTCAAACTCCTTAACTTCGCGCCTGAAGCTCAGTGTACACCCACCCGCTCGGCCCTCATGACGGGACGCTATTCTGTCCGCTCCGGTACGCATACCGTGGCGCTGGCGGGCTCGGGCGGAGGCATTGTCGCCTGGGAGAGGACCATGGGCGATATCCTGTCTGAGGCCGGTTACGCAACCACGATTTATGGCAAATGGCACATCGGCACGGAGAAGGGGCGCTGGCCCACCGACCACGGATTTGATGAGTGGTACGGCATACCGCGCAGCTACGATGAGTGTCTCTGGCCGGACGACCCATGGTACGACCCGAAGCGCGACCCGATTTCGTACGTGCTCGAAGGCCGAAAGGGTGAAGATATCAGGGCGGTAAAGCAGCAGACTCTCGAGGCTCGTCGCAATATTGACCTCGATTACATGGAGCGCGCGAAAGCTTTCCTCAAGCGGAGTGTGGATGCCGGCAAGCCCTTCTTCCTTTATTTCAATCATTCGATGTTGCACCTGCCGACTGTGCCGCGCGATGAATTCAAGGGGAAGACCGGCAACGATGACTATGCCGATTCCACGCTGGAGCTCGATTCAGACTTCGGCGTCCTGCTCGACTATCTCGATGAGCTCGGAGTTGCCGATAATACCGTTGTTGTGTTCTCGGGAGACAACGGCCCCGAGGAGCTGGAGCCGTGGCGAGGCACTGCGGGATTCTTCGAGGGCTCATATTTTACAGGAATGGAAGGCTCACTGCGAACGCCGTGTCTCATCCGTTATCCCGGAAAAGTGCCTGTCGGCCGCCAGAGCAACGAGATAGTTCACATCACCGACATGTTCACCACCTTGCTCAGATGGGCTGGATGCGATATTCCTTCCGACCGCATCATCGATGGGATTGACCAGCGAGCATTTTTCGAGGGCACACAGGAGAATTCCAATCGCGAAGGATTCCCCTTCTGGAACGGGCCCACGCTGTATGGCGCCAAGTGGCGCAACTTCAAGGCGAAGATGATGGAGCAGCGATACTATACCGACCCGGCTCTACCGATTCCCAACCCGAATCTGGTGAACCTGATCGTTGACCCCAAGGAGCGGAAACCGCTTAACTATCCACACCTGCACTCATGGGTCGGGTTCCATATGATGCTCATCCTCATGGAATTTCAGGAGAGCGTGCAGAGGGAGCCCCTCATCCCACCGGGGGCGCCGGTGGATTATGTGCCGAAGCAAAAGAAGTCGTCGTAGTGAGGCATTTGCCTCTGTTCTGTAATTGGGATCGCGCGGTTGGAGTTCGGCACACCGCAGTGAAAGCTGCCTAGGAGCGGACCTTGCGGCAGGAGCGCAATTCATCGCGTCCGGCAGCGAGGACGACGGTCGCTGGTGCGTTGGTCACGCTGCATCTGGAGCAAGCGACAGCATTTACACTTCTGCGAGGTTTTCTTGCTTGAGTCGCGCTTTTAACCACACTTTGAGGCGTTCTTCGAGGGGGCCGACCCATTTCTCGATTGCTGCGATGTCTCCATTCATCAAGGCTGAGCGGTGTTCGGGCGTCAGGTCATATGATTTTAGAATGCCTGCCGGATTCTCGGCGAGCGCTGAGAGGAATGCATTATCCTCTGCCGCTCTCTCAAGTACTGCAAGCATTGTTCTGACGGACGCGACCTTGAACTCCGGAATCTTGGCCTGGGGGTCGAGCACCGGATTTGTCAAGAGGTTTGCGGGAGCGTCCCACCAGTGAAACGCCATGAAGGCCTCGCCCGGTTTAACGCGCCCGGTCTTCCTGGCTTTGGTGCGTACTGTTCCGCGTCGCGAGCTGACGGAAACGGTGTCACCTTCTTCAATACCAAGCTGGGCCGCGTCCACATGGCTGATCTCGATGCTGCTCTCAGACGCAATGGCTTCGAGAACGCGTGAGCGATGGCTCATGCTGCCCGTGTGCCAATGCTCGAGAATTCTGCCCGTGTTCAAAACAAGGGGATATGCGCGCGTCGGCAGTTCAGCCGGCGGATTATCGTGGACAACGTGGAACTTGCCGCGGCCTCTGGTGAACTTATCCTTATGGAGGATAGGCGTACCCTTGTGACGCCGATTCCAGCACGGCCACTGAAGCCCGCCGTTCTCGAGCCGGTCGTAGTGGATGCCTCCATAGATAGGTGTGAGTTGCGCGACTTCTTCCATGATGTCGGCAGCGGAGCTGTAATTCATCGGGTATCCCATGCGCGCCGACACATCAGCGATGATTTGCCAATCCACGCGGGTCTCGCCGAGCGGCTCGATGGCCTTTCGCACGAGTTGCACGCGGCGCTCGGTATTTGTGAACGTGCCATCCTTCTCGGCGAAGCTCGTGGCGGGCAGCACTACATCAGCCATCTGCGCCGTTTCGGTCAAGAAAATGTCTTGAACCACGAGGAAGTCCAGCTTGGCGAGCGCCCCTTTAGCGTGCTCGGCGTCGGGCTCGCTGAGCGTTGGATTTTCGCCGACGACATACAGCGCCTTTATCTTGTCGTCATGTATTGTCTGGAACATCTCCGTGAGCGTTCGGCCCGGCTGGTCGCTCAGTTTTCGTCCCCATGCTTGCTCGAACTTTGCCCTCACCTGCGGGTCACTCACCCGCTGATACCCCGGGAAAACGGTTGGCAGCGCACCCATGTCGCAGGAGCCCTGAACATTGTTCTGCCCGCGCAGAGGCGAAAAGCCGGTCCCCCGGCGGCCAAGGTTGCCGGTGAGCATCAAGAGATTGGCAACGGCTTTGACATTATCTGTTCCGGTTGTATGCTGCGTGATTCCCATGCCGTACAAGACCGCCGCCCTCTTCGCTTTCCCGAACACCATGGCGGCTTGTTGGATTTTTTCGCGGGCGACGCCCGTCGCCTCCTCGACGGCCTCGAGCGGGTATCTGTCGAGAGATTCCAGGAAAGGCTCGAAATCTTCGCAGCGTTCCGTCACGAATTTCTTGTCGTAGAGGTTACGTGTGACAATCTCCCGCATAATGCCGTTGAGAAGCGCTATATCGGTCCCCGGAAAGTGATTCAAATGGACATCCGCCATCTCCGCCAATTCGATGGAGCGGGGGTCGGCCACGATGAGCTTCGCGCCGTTGAACTTCACGGCCCGCTTGATTCTCCGCCCAATGATAGGGTGACACTCAGTTGTGTTGGATCCTATGACAAACAGAACATTGGCGCAATCAATGTCGGAAATGGAATTACTCATGGCGCCGTCGCCGAATGCCGCAAGCGCAGCGGCAACCGTCGAGGCATGACAGAGCCGCGCGCAGTGGTCAACGTTGTTCGTGCCGAGAGCTGCTCGCGCGAACTTCTGGATGATGTAATTATCTTCGTTCGTGCACTTCGCGGAGCTGATTACGCCGATTGCATCGGCGCCACTTTCGTCGCGAACGCGAGCAAGTCCTTGAGCAACTCGGTCCAACGCTTCGTTCCAATCCGCCTCGCGGAAATCATCCGCCGGCTTCCTCCGCGCGGCGCCCTTGGGCGCATCGTCTCGCCGGATTAAGGGACGGGTCAGTCTGTCCGGATGATTGACAAAATCGAGGCCGTAGCGTCCCTTGACGCAGAGGCCTTCGGTGTTGACAGAGTTTTCTTTCGCGGCCCTGACGCGGACGATTTTTTGTCCGCGAACTCCGAGCAACATTGAACAGCCAACTCCGCAGTAAGGGCAAACCGTTTTCACTTCCCTTTGCGGGATGATCGTTTGTTTGGCTGAAAGCGCTCCGGTTGGGCAGTACTCGACGCACTCGCCGCAGTTCTGGCAGGCTGACAACGCCAGAGGTCTTCCTCCGAACGTGCAGACCAACGTATTCTGCCCGCGATACGCGAAATCTATTGCTCCCCTGCCAACGACTTCGTTGCAGATCCTCACGCATTTGCCACAGAGGATGCACTTGTTCGGGTCGAAATCAAATGCGGGGTTGGAGGTATCCACGGCCTTGTTCAGACTTGCCCGACGCATTCGGTCGACGGAACTCTGCTGCGCCCCCACGTATCTCGCGACATTGAGGAGCTCACACTCCTCGCTCTTGTCACACACAAGGCAGCCATAAGGATGATTAGCAATTGCGAGTTCTACAATGGTTCGCCGGATCCTCTGTATCTCTTCCGTCTCGGTGGTGACCACCATTCCTTCGGCCACGGGAGTGGTGCACGAAGTGGGAAGCCCCCGCATCCCCTTAATCTGCACGATACAAAGCCGACAAGCACCATAGGGCTTAAGCACCGCGTCGTGGCAGAGGGTAGGGACATAGATGCCCGCCTTCCGGATGGCGTCCAACACCGTAGAGCCATTGGGAACACTTATCGCACGACCATCAATTGTAAGGGTGACCGCTTTCACGAGTGGTATCCTCCTCGGCAGAAACTCGATTGCCGGATTCCTTCCTTCCCTTTATTATGTGCGGGAAGAACCTGAGTCGAGGCTAACAAATGGCGATAGCACCGAACTTGCATGCGTGGTAGCATGTGCCGCACTTTGTGCAATCGTCCTGATTTATGATATGGGGCTTTTTCTTCTCGCCGGTTATTGCATTGACCGGGCATTTGCGAGCACATACCATGCAGCCAGTGCATTTATCCGCAACGATCGCGTAGTGAAACAGCGCCTTGCATACACCGGCAGCACATTTCTTGTCTATCGTGTGCGCCTCGTATTCCTTCCCAAAGTATCTTAACGTTGTCTGTACTGGATTGGGCGCGGTTTGGCCGAGCCCGCAGAGCGAGCCTTTCTGGACGGTCTCGCTTAGACCTCGCAGGAGCTCGATGTCTTCGGGCTTTCCGTGTCCCGCGCAAACGTCCTCGATGATATCGAGCATCTGTTTCGTCCCGAGGCGGCACGGCATGCACTTTCCACATGATTCAGACTGGGTAAAGGTGAGGAAATAGCGGGCCATGTCCACCATGCAGGTGTCGTTATCCATTACCACCATTCCCCCCGAGCCCATGATGGAACCGGCTTGTGCGAGCGACTCATAATCCACAGGCAGGTCCTTCAAACTTGATGGAATGCATCCGCCGGAAGGCCCGCCGGTCTGAACCCCTTTGAATTCTTTTCCTCTCGGCACTCCCCCGCCAATGTCATCAATGATTTCTCTGAGGTGAATGCCCATGGGGACCTCGATCAGGCCCGTCCGGGCTATCTTACCGGCCAGCGAAAATGTTTTCGTTCCCTTGCTCTTTTCAGTGCCATAGCCTGTGTACCATTTCGCGCCGCGTTCGAGAATTGCTGAGACGTTGCCCAGCGTCTCGACATTGTTGATGTTAGTGGGCTTTCCCCAGAGACCGGAGTTCGCCGGGAAGGGGGGCCGTGAACGAGGCATTCCTCTGTTTCCCTCGATTGATGCTATCAAAGCGGTCTCCTCGCCGCAGACGAAAGCTCCCGCACCTTCCTTGATCTTGATGTGGAATGAGAAATCGCTCCCCATTACGTGTTTACCAAGGAGGCCGTTTTCCTCCATCTGTTTCATCGCAACCCTCAGACGCCGGATGGCAAGGGGATACTCCGCACGCGCATAGACATACCCCTCTCTTGCGCCGATAGCATATGCGCAGATGAGCATGCCCTCAAGAACAGCATGGGGGTCACTTTCAAGAAGTGAGCGGTCCATGAAAGCCCCCGGGTCACCTTCATCGGCGTTGCAGACGACGTATTTGATTGAACCGGGAGCCTTCCGCGCGAACTCCCATTTCATCCCTGTGGGAAAGCCTGCTCCACCGCGTCCGCGCAGTCCGGAGGCCTTGATTTCCTGAATCACCGCATCGGGCTCCATGTTGAGCGCTTTCTGCAAGCCGCTGTAACCGCCGCGCGCGATATAGTGGTCAATATTTTCGGGGTCTATGAGGCCGCAGTTGCGAAGGGCGATGCGCACCTGGGGGCGAATCATGGGAAGCTCATGGAACTGCGGCACCCCATCTATTGCTCCATTCCCCTGTGCGTGCCCATTGCCCAGCGTGCACACGGCCCATTTGGGTATCGGGTCATCATAAAGCAGATAGTCCGATAGTATCTTTTCCGTCTTCTCGGGGGTCAGGTTCCCGTAGTATATAAAGGGTTCCCCCCCCTTCCGAATCGCCATAAGAGGCTCGAGGTAGCACAACCCAATACAGCCCACATGCATGATACGTCCAAGGGGATTAATCCCTTTGAGCGTTTGCTCGATGGTAGCGAGCACGCGTTCGGCTCCCGCGGCCTTGCCGCAGGTTCCCATCCCAATCTGGACAAGGGGCTCCGGGAACTCCTCGAGCTCCTTCCAGCACTCCTTTGCTCTAGCCTTCAAAGATGCGTAATCCATTCCGGTCACCCTTCTCTACCCCGGCCCGCGCCACAATTGCTCCGTGTTTTTCGCGAATTTCCTCGATCAACTTCCGGGTCTTCAGCGAGTCCATGAGTCCATAAACCGAATCGTTAACCACGACAACAGGGGCAAGAGCGCACGAGCCGAAGCAAGCGACTGTCTCAAGCGTAAACAATCCGTCCTTGGTGGTTTGTCCCGGTGCCACCTGGAGATGGTTTTGAATGTCCTGCAGTATCAAAGCTGACCCACTTACATGACACGCTGTCCCACGGCACACGCGGATGATGTACTTTCCGACGGGCCGGAGTCGAAATTGCGCGTAGAAAGTTACTACTCCGAAGATTCTTGCCGCTGGCAGTCTCGTTGCTCGGGCAATTTCCAGTAAGGCTTCCTCTGGCAGATAGCCGATGGCATTCTGAACCCTCTGGAGCATGGGGATAAGCTCATCAGGCCTTCCCTCGAATTCGCTGCGGATCAACTCGATGGCTTCTTCCAATCCGATGAAACCCTTAACATCTAATGCTCGCATAATACCTTACTCCCGTAATTTGTTTGCTCCTCAGCCAGGACGCGCGAAGGAATTGAGCGCATGATGAGAGAGCGCTTGCCTCACCAGGCCTCCCGCTCCAGCCTCTTGCGCAGAAATTGGACCTGCTCTTCGCTGAGTTCTCCTACGTGTTTCCGAACCCACTCGATATCGCCGGAGAGGATGGCGGCTTTGGCTTGTTTGGAAAGTTGATAATCCTTCAATGCTTCAGAGCCTCTTTCCATCAATGCAGCCCAGAATTGTGCATCCTTCGTGGTCCTGTCCAGGACTCGAATGACCTCGCGTTTCTGAATTAACCGACCCTCTTCGGTCTCAACAAGCAATTGCTCCATCGAGGCCCCTTGCCTTGACTTGAGTGCATCGGCAACGGCAGTCTTGAACTGGTCCTCAGTGAAGGGCTTGCGGAGGTAGTCGAGAACACCCATCTTGACGGCTTTCACCGCTGAGGAAACGGTAGGATAGCCCGTGATGATGAGCATCTTGATTTCGGGTTTCTCTTTGCTCATCTGCTCAAGCACATCCATGCCGTCAATATCGGGTAGACGCAGGTCAGCGACAACGAGGTTGAAGCCGTTTCCCCTGAACGTCTTGAGTGCAGTCATGCCAGTCATTGCGATATCGACCTCATAGCCTTCCTCATTCAAGACCATTTGAAGCCCCTTCGCGACATTGCCTTCATCCTCCACGAGAAGGATATGAGGCCGCTGCAAGGACTTACTTCCCGTCGTTTCCAGGATCGGACACATGTTGATCCCTCCTCCAACCAGTAACACATACTTTTTGCCAAGAAGCCACGGCGTTTCTTCTCTTTTTCAAACCGTAATGGTATCCATTAGCAAGAATGATGCCCGGCTGTAGCAGAGGCGGCAGAATTGTCGTAATTTCTGTGTTATCAATTAGTTATACATCTGATTGGTGCCGGATGCATAAGGTATTTTAGGCCTTTAAGTGTATAAATACATATACATCAAATATGCAGAAAATGGAAAATTCATGGGTAAATGCTCGGGTTTTTCGATGTATAAGTAATTATACGGCTTGACGTAATTGCCTCCGCAATGTCTTTTCTGATACCCGTCTGGAGATTTTTCTTGTTTAAATGCGTGGTTTTTAGGGCTCGCTACACGCCTGCCAGGGAAGTGATAAGCCAAATTCTGCTTCCGCAGTGTGCATCATAGACCATATTTTGCGGTCCAGTTTTTGCATTCAAGCGTGATGGTTCCTGTTAAAACGTACGTAAGGCTGGGTGAATCCGACGTTTTGACCGGAGCTTGCACAGTGATATAATAGAGATGGGGTTGATTGAAGCGAGGGACGAGTATGTACACATCGAAAAATATTGAGACGCTTGTGGATGTGCGCACGGCGCTCCATGCCAGTAGCCATCTGAGCGATTTGTTGGACCTCATAGCGAGAAGGACGACCGAATTTCTCAATGCGAAGGGGGCTTTCGTCCAACTTATTGACATAGAGAAGGACACGGTCGAGTGTGCTGGCGCGCATGGTTGGGGCGAGCGATACCTTCCGAAATGGAGTATCTGCAAGCATGAAATCATCAGGAACCAGTGCCGGTTAGGAAAGATTCTGATAATAACGGACATTTTGAACGATGCGCGGGTCCAGAACGCGGCAGAAATGTGGGACGATGGAGTCCGGATGGCCATTTTTGTGTGCCTGACGCTTCAGAGTCACATTGGAGGAATCATTCGGATTTTTTTCCCCGAGGCGAGGAAGTTATCCCAGGAGGAGCGCAGCTTCCTTGTCACGGTTGCCACGTGTGGTGCATGCGCCATCGAGAGCGCGCGATTGTTGGAAAACCAGAAATCCCTGTATGACCATCTTGCGCTCCAAACCGAGAAACTGTCTGCGCTGGGACGCATGGCGGCCGGCATCGCGCATGAGATAAACAATCCACTGGCCGGCATCCTGCTCTACAGCACGAACCTGCTGAAGAAAGCATCGAAGGACGGCCCGTTCAAGGAGGCGCTGGAGATTATCGTTCACGAGACCAAGCGGTGTGGCGACATCATTCAGGACCTGTTGGATTTCTCGCGCGAGGGCGAGCCGAAGAAAGCACTTGTCAATATCAATGACGTAACTGAGAAGGCGGTCTCTATCCTTGAGAACGAATTCCGGCTCCATCATATAAAGCTTGAAAAGCAGTTGTCTCCGGAACTGCCGGATACTTATGTAGACGCGAACCAGATGGAGCAGGTCTTTGTCGACGTGTTGCTGAACGCGATTGAGGCGGTTCAAGAGCGGGGCGTCATCACCATTGAGAGCCGACTCGGCTCTGATGGAAAGAGTGAAGTAATCAAGATAGGGGACACCGGATGCGGTATCCCGCAAGAGAACCTAGCCAAGATCTTCGAGCCTTTCTTCTCAACGAAATCGAACGGGACCGGCCTGGGATTGGCGGTAAGTTACGGAATCGTCCAGAAACACGGAGGCAACATTCATGTTGCCAGTCAACCCGGTCAGGGAACCTGTTTCACGATTGAGTTGCCCATACCGGATTCTATCCCCTCCAAGGAAGTGACAACTCACCCAAATGGAAGCCATTAGTATTCTGGTAATTGATGACGAGCAAACCATTTGCAGCGGGTGTCGCCTGACACTTTCCGACGAGAACTATTCCGTAGACACATGTATGACCGGCAGGGCGGGTCTCGACGCGGCGTTGAAGGGCACGTATGACGTTGTTCTGCTCGACATGAAACTGCCCGACATGGATGGAATGGACATTCTGAGGGCTGTCCACAAAGAGAAACCGGGGATATTTGTGATTGTGATGACCGGTTACTCGACCGTGCAAAATGC
>QZKI01000051.1 GCA_003598055.1 Candidatus Abyssobacteria bacterium SURF_17
CATCTACCATGCCTGGGAGCCGTACCAGTTCGAGAACTGGAAAAGCTATGACACATCCATCCCCGGCATGATAAAATGGTTGGACCTTGCCGCGGGTTACGGCCACTTGAACTATTACCGATGGAATTGGTGCACACAGCCGATAGACCGCGCTGTGACGGTCGAGGTCAAGAAGGCATAGCGATTCTTGGGGTCAGACCTTGAAATATGACATAAGGAAGCAAGGAAAACGCGCCTCAACGCCTCATGCATGCCTTATGTCATATTTCAAGGTCTGACCCCAATCTCCTTGACTGAGGAGCGGGATTCTGTTAACCTTATCTTGCGAAATCCATGCGAATAAGGATGGAGTAATTTGTGATTGTTGGCGTGGTGGATGGGCAAGGGGGAGGAATCGGGGCGCATGTGGTTGAGCGCCTGCGGAAGGCCTTGCCCGAAGAAACGGAAATCGTTGCGCTCGGAACCAACGCAATCGCCACGGCCAACATGATGAAGGCGGGCGCCAACAAGGGCGCCTCGGGTGAGAACGCCATCCGACAGACGGCGCCTCGACTCGACATCATCACCGGCGGGCTTGCAATCCTGCAGATGCATTCGATGCTCGGCGAGATGACGCCCGGAATGGTGGCGGCAATCATGCAGAGTCCGGCCCGCAAAATCGTCATGCCGCTCAAGTCGGCGGAAATCGAAGTTGTCGGCCTGAGGGACGAGCCGATTCCTCACCTCATCGAGGAGCTCGTCCAGCGAGTGGCCGCATTTGTGAGGGAATGAAACGATGTGTGAAGCAAACGCCTACATTGTAGAAAACGGCAAAGAGAAGATGCTCCTTGAGAGCGTGGACGTCCTCCGCCTCGAAGGCGATGGGGTGTATCTGCGGAGCGCTTTCGGCGAACAGAAAACCGTCAGCGCGCGCCTTAAAGAGATACGCCTGATGGACCACAAGATTATTCTCGAGAAGTCGTAGAAGCACAACCCAGTTCAGGCCATGAAGGCCTGAACTGTAAAGGGAACAGCTCCCGAAATCTGACCACGAAGGTCGGCACGTCGGCACGAAGCAGACGCCGCTCCTTCGTGATTTTTTTTGGGAGACGGGGGAGTCCTATATCGGGATACGACTGAAAAATCTCCGGATTTGCTCACAGGCGCAAAACACGGCACAATATCGGAGGTTGTCCCCGGAGAGCAACAGGAAAGGATTCTCACGGCGCAGCGAAGCCGCAACCAAAAAGAAGAAGATGGATCACGAATATCACGAATGGAACGAATCACACGAATGAACCTTCTTTATTCTTTCATTCCCGCGAAGGCCGGGATCCATTTCACGACAAAGACTTACGATGCTATGCTTCTAAAAATCACGACGGAAATTAAAGAAAATGCAATGGAGTAGTTTAGATGAGGCAAATACGATTTGCCCTCTCATTAGTAATTGCAATGGCAGCAGCTTTCTCCTCTGCACAGGCCGCACACGCCACTACGCTGGAACAACAGCTTGAGGAGCTGCAAAAAGTGGTCAGCCAACTGCAGGAGGTCGTGGCACGGCAGGAACAGCAGTTGGCCGAGCAGGCTACCATCATCAAAGGTGTTCAGAACCAAATGAATCCGCCGGAGTTGGCGAAAGAAATCGAGCCTCACATTGACAAGCATCTCCTGCATGAACGCAGCGGTGTGGGCGAGCAGATCGGAAACCTGCGCGTGGCGGTCGGCCTCACAGGAACGGTTCAAGGAAGCATCGACGCTGAAGAAGTCAGCGGCGAGGACAGCGACCAGACCGACGGCTCGTGGTCAATGGACGTCGAGCTGGAGGCGCCAATCGGGGAGAGCGGGCTGGCCTTCATGCTCATCGAGGCGGCACAAGGCGAAGGCCTGACTGATGAACTCGGAAGCCTTTATCATTCTGTGAACGATGATGCAGGTGGAACCGAAAGCAGACTCGAAGTGACGGAGGCATGGTATGAGCACTCGTTTCGGGAAGGCCGCGTGTTGCTGGCCGCCGGAAAACTCGATATGACCAACTACTTCGACACAAACGCCGTGGCAAACGATGAGAGGTTTCAGTTTCTCAATTCGGCGTTCGTCAACTCCATTGCCGTCGAATTCCCCGAAGATAACGGCGCAGGCATCAGGTTGGCGGCCTATCCATCAGACTGGCTCGGCCTGGGACTCGGCTGGGCCGAGAGCGACGCCGATTGGGAGGACATTGCAAACGACGGCTTCGCCATCGCCGAGGTGAACCTCAAACCCAATTTCGCCGGGAAGGAGGGCAATTATCGGCTCTACGGCTGGATGAATGCCTCAGATAAGGAGAAGCTGAGGGGCAGTGGCACACACGAGAACGGCTGGGGAGTGGGCCTGAGCTTCGACCAGAAGCTTACCGAAAGCCTCACGGCATTCCTGCGGGCGGGATACGAGGACGACGATGTCTATCCCGTCGAGGCAACATGGAGCACAGGAGCGCAAATACAAGGGACCCGCTGGAATCGTGAAAACGACATGCTCGGTTTCGCAGTTTCTCAGGCCATACTCAACGACGCGGTCGAGCCCGATGACACCGAAACGCTTCTTGAAGCATACTACAGCATAGCGGTGAATGAGCATCTTTTTGTCTCCCCTGATATTCAAATCATTGATAATCCGAGTGGTGATAATGACAATGATACCGTTTTTGTTCTTGGCGCGCGTGCACAGGTGAACTTCTGATGAGCGGTCGAGGCCACCGCATGAGGTATGTGAGAAAGAACCATCCCGCTCGTCATTTGGAAGCCTTTGACGCCGCCTGCGGCGGGGTTATGTGTGAAAGAACCACCCACACGGTCATTGCGAGCACAGGGAAGCAATCTCTGTTTGCATCTTCAACGCTACGAATGAGATTGCTTCGGTCGCCCGGGTCTGTGACCCTTCGCTCCCTCGCAATGACCGATACAACGCAGCTTCTTGGGAATGGTCAGCAAACACGGACCCATTCTGAACCGAAAGGAGAACCAGCAATGAAAGCATTTTTCCGAACACTTGTTGGTCTTGTTCTGGTATTCGCCGCGGTAAATTCGGCGTATGCCCACTTCCAGATGATTGTGCCGTCCACCGAAATCGTCACTCCGACAGACGACAAAGAAATTGCCCTCAAGCTCATGTTCATTCACCCTATGGAAGGCCACGCCATGGACATGGCCAAACCGACTGCGTTCGGAGTGCTCGTGGGAGGCCAAAAGCACAATCTGCTCGAGTCAATCGAGCCGATGGAGTTTCGAGAGCATGCCGCGTTCAAG
Organism: Candidatus Abyssobacteria bacterium SURF_17; assembly: GCA_003598055.1. Lineage (GTDB taxonomy): Bacteria > Abyssobacteria > SURF-5 > SURF-5 > SURF-5 > SURF-17. Next base: position 3,267 of record QZKI01000051.1, read on the forward strand.
GCTGCTTATAAGATCAAGAGACCGGGCGACCATGTGTTCTATGTCGAGCCCACACCCTATTGGGAGCCAGCCGAGAGTCTCATGATTGTGCACTACACCAAGGTCGTGGTGAATGCGCTCGGGCTCGAACTGGGATGGGATGAAGAGCTCGGCCTCAAGACCGAGATTGTGCCCCTCGTGCGGCCATACGGCCTCTGGGCCGGAAACGAATTCCGGGGAATCGTGAAAAAAGACGGCAAGCCGGTTCCTTTTGCGGAAGTCGAGGTTGAATACTTCAACGAGGACGGAAAAATCAAGCCGCCTGCCGACCCGTTCATCACTCAGGTCATCAAGGCCGATGCCAACGGCGTTTTCAGCTATGCGATGCCGAGGGCCGGCTGGTGGGGATTTGCCGCACTGAGTGAGGGCGATGAGAAAATGAAAAATCCCGAGGGCGAAGACGTTCCGGTGGAAATCGGCGCGGTCATGTGGGTCAGGACTCGCCTCATGGAATAATGGAATGGGTGAAGAACGGCGCGGCGTGACAGCACCAAGAACCAAGGTAGCTCTTGGAACACGAATGGTCATGAATTGAGTCGAATAACACGAATGGAAGAAACTGTCCATGACTGGAGATGTAATGTAGGGGCACGGCGCGCCGTGCCCATGGAGCCCGAAAAAGCGGCGGTTTTTGTAAGGGCGCACGGCCGTGCGCCCTTACAAGCGCGATTGCGGAACAGATTCTGAGAGGTCCTTTTCAAGATTTCGAAAGCGAGGAGTACATGCACATCTCTGAAGGTGTCTTATCAGCTCCGGTGCTCGTAGCCGGCGGCGCCCTCGCGGCCGCCGGCACAGCCTATGCCGTGAAGAAGATGGATTACGACCGCGTCCCGCAGGTGGCGCTGGTGTCGTGCGCCTTCTTTGTGGCGTCGTTCATTCATCTCCCGGTTGGGCCTGCAAGCGTCCATTTGGTGCTCAACGGGCTCGCGGGCATCTTGCTCGGCTGGGCCGCATTCCCTGCAATACTCGTGGCGCTGTTTCTGCAAGGAATTCTCTTCCAATTCGGCGGATTGACCACGCTCGGCGTCAACACGCTCAACATGGCGCTTCCCGCCGTGGTTTGCTATATTCTGTTCGGACGCTTAGTGCGAGGGCCTGACACGCTTCTCTCGGCATCTTCGGCATTCGCCTGCGGCGCGCTTGCCGTCCTGTTGGGAGGCTTGATGCTCGCTTTGTCGCTTGTATGGTCGGAGGAATCATTTCTCGCAGTCGCGAAGGTGGCGCTGCTCGCGCATCTTCCCGTAATGGTTATCGAAGGCATCATCACCATGCTCATTGTTGGCTTTCTCAAGAAGGTAAAGCCGGAACTTCTGGAGGCGCCCTATGCACGACCGCAATCAAGTAATCTCTAGGCTCCTAAGGAACAAAACGTTCAGGGCTTGTTTGAGAATTCTAACTGGCTGGAACAAGGAAATCCCCCCTCCCCCCCTTTGCAAAAGGGGGGCGAATTTCGCCCCTTTGGAAAAGGGGCCTACTTCTCCCCCTTTGGGAAAGGGGGTAAGAGGGGATTTGCCCGCACATCGGGTTTCTCATGGCCCTTTCACTTGGAATTCGTCCTATGCGGACAATAGGCTCAGAGGGCGCGAAACATTGGTTGTTCTGGCGGCATGCATGCTCATAGCTGTCTTGATGCCGTCGGCCGCTCTTGCCCACAACGTGAATGTCTTCGCCTATGTCGAAGGGACATCCGTTGTGACGGAAAGCTATTTCAATGACGGACGGAAGTGTCAGGATTCCACCATCGAGGTGTTTGACGCCCAAGGGAACAAGCTCCTCGAAGGGATGACCGATGGCGAAGGCAGGTTTTCCTTCGCGCCTCCTGTTCGGACAGACCTGTTGATTCGCCTCACAGCCTCGATGGGACATCAAGCCGAATACACAATTCCGGCGTCGGACTTGCCTGAGAGTTTGCCCGCTTCCGGAAAGGCCATCGCGCCGGAAAAACCATCCGCGGAAGCGATTCAGAAAGACGTGCGCCCGCCGGAGAAGCCGTCACTGCGGCCGGAGGAAACACCGGTTTTGCAAACCCCGGCGATAGGGACGACCACTCCCTCTACGGCTGAGATCGAACAGGCCGTCGAACGAGCCCTCGCACGGCAACTCGCTCCCATCCACCGGGCATTGGAGGAAGCGCGCGCGCGTCAGAGATTCTCTGACATCGTCGGCGGCATCGGATACATCGTTGGATTGATGGGGTTGGTTCTCTATTTTCACAGCAGACGCAGGCGGCAATTGTGAGAACTGTGATACAAAATGCAGTCAAAGGGTCAACCCGGCGAGACGTTGTCATTGCGAGCACCGTACTCCGCGTACGGCGGATTTGATTGTGCAAATAGTGGAGAGCAAGGATGGGCGTTTGTAGGGGCGAACCTTGTGTTCGCCCGTCCTCGGAATGTCTGTCAACCGGGCGAACACAAGGTTCGCCCCTACAAACGCCGGTCGCGTAGGCGGCTTGTTCCTTACGAGTGAAGCGACTTCTTTAATACAACACGGAGTGAGTATGCTGGACGAAGCGTTTGCCGATAGTGACTCCCTGATTCACCGGCTGGACCCACGGCTTAAGGTAATTCTCGCTGCCGCATTCTCAATCCTTGCTGCCGTGGCGGACAGATTTCCAGCACTCACGTTCGCTCTCATCCTGTCTTCGGGGCTGGTGACTCTGGCAAGGCTTCCTGCCCGTGCGCTATTCCATCGGCTGCTGCTCGTCAATGGATTCGTGGCGCTGCTCTGGCTCATGCTGCCGTTCAGTTTCCCCGGTGAAACGCTGGTCCGCATCGGCCCGCTCACGGCCACGCGCGAAGGCTTGCGGTACGCCCTTCTCATCACGCTCAAGACAAATGCGATAATCCTCGCGGGCATCGCCCTCCTCTCGACAACACACTTGACGGACATCGGCCGCGCCCTCGGCAGCCTCCATGTGCCCGACAAGATAACGCATATTCTCCTGTTCATGCTCCGCTACCTCGGCGTCCTTGACAGAGAATACGTGCACCTCAGCCATTCGATGGCGGCGCGCTGCTTCCGCCCGCGCACGAACCTGCACACATATAAGTCGTATGCGCACATGGTGGGCATGCTCCTGCTGAGCAGCTACGAGCGGGCCGAAGCCGTCTACGCCGCCATGCTCTGCAGGGGATTCGCGGGAAAGTTTCACTCGGTGGGCGAATTCTCGATGCGCGGCGCCGACTACGCTTTCGGCGCCGCAGCCGCAGCCGCGCTGCTGGTCATGGCGACATTGCAGTGGGATTCCCTACTGTTCTGATTTCGGCCTGACATCATTGGGCAGGCGGTCAACTATCGCGTCATAGACCTCGCGTGCGCGTAAGAGGGCATCCTGCGCATCCGTCAAAGAGGGAAGAAATATGTCTCCTGGATAGCGAAATCGCCATGCGAACGGAGTGAGATCTATCGCTCTCTCGAGAATGCTCGTTAATGAGCCATCCAGACTCAGGCAGATGTGCCCAAGTTCCTCTATATCGTGTGTCTTTCTGAAAGGAACGTCATTCCAAAAGAGGAAGGCTTTAAGCGATTTTTCTGCGGCTTGTTGGCAGTGAAACACGGCAACGTCTGGCAATGGCGAACTTGAAGAAAGAAGCATTTCCGCTGCCCGCAAATCATGGAGAGCTTTAAGAAGCCACTCGTGCAGCTCCGATATCTTTTAGGGCTCATGCGGCGGCGTAGAGCAGCCTCTCTTCACGAATGATGGTTGCGGGTAGCGAGGCAGGAAAGCGGACGCGCTTCTCGAACTCTTCGGCTGTCCAGACGAGCACGTCCTTGGCGACTCCGAGTCCCCTGAGGGTGCGGTAGGCCCTTTGGTCGCGACGATAGCCGGGCAGGTCAGAATGCGTGACAACGACCATTAGATCATAGTCCGAGTCGCCGCCGGACTCATCCCGTGCTTTCGAGCCGAAAAGATATATCCGCTCCGGTTGAAAAGCCTCAACCAGCCGGTGCACCATTTCTGCAAGAATTGCGTCTTCTCGCAGCAAATCTATATCCACAGTTGGCATTCTGTCTGCCTCCATGGGTGGCTCTTCTTGTTTTCAACGTATTATATCATACCCGAAGACGATAAGAAGCCATCCCTCGGTAGGTGCGAATTTATTCGCATGCGCACGACAAAAAAGGCCGAAAGCCATGCGAATAAGTTCGCACCTACAGGCAGTTATTCCCAATTGTCAGCCATGGGACAGCGATGTTTCTGAGAAAAACCTCTTGATTGCCTCGACGAGGCCGGGGATATCATGTTTGGAGGCTTCGATGTGGATGGGGATGCCAAGCTCTTTCGCGGTTTGGGTGGTGACAGGGCCGATGCTCGCGAAACCTGTCTTTGACTGAATCTGGGCAAGGCGTTCCTTGCCGAGCATGTGGGCGAAATTGCGGACGGTGGACGAACTGGTGAATGTCACGAGGTCTAGGTCGCCCTCGAGCAGCCGCTGAATGACATCCGCATCAGCCTCTTCCTCAAGGACGGTGCGGTAAACATCCACCTCGACGGCCTTGCCACCGAGCCGGTGAATCTCATCGGGCAGCAAACTGCGCGCGATGTCGGCACGCGGCAGGAGAAATCTGCTCCCTTTGATCTCGCCCGCCTGCTGGAGCGCCTCGACAACTGATTCAGCCACATATTTCGGCGGCACAAGGTCCACGCGCAGGTGATATTCCCGAACTTCGTCAGCCGTCGCGGCGCCGATTGCGCATATCTTGATGCCTTTCAGGTCGCGGATGTCACGGCCTCGCTGGAGCAATTGCTCAACAAATCGCCCGACGGCATTCACGCTTGTGAACACGATCCAGTGAAACGACTCGATGTTGTCAATGGCTTTATCAAGCGGGCCGAAATCCTCGGGGTCGGCAATCCGAATCGTCGGCATCTCGACCGCCTCGGCGCCGAGCGCCTCGAGTTGCTCGACGAATTCGCTCGCTTGAGCGCGCGAGCGCGTGACCACGATTTTGCGGCCGAACAGCGGGCGGGCCTCGAACCAGTTGAGCTGCTCGCGCAGCTTGACGACCTCTCCCACAATAGTAATGGCTGGTGCGGTGAGACCGGCCTGTTTCACCTTCTTCACAATATCGGCGAGCGTGCCGACAACCGTTTGCTGACGCGGCATCGTGCCCCAGCGGATGACGGCGGCGGGCGTGTCCGGGCTGCGCCCATGCTTGATAAGCCGCTCGACAATGCGCGGCAGGTTCTTCACACCCATATAGAACGCGATGGTGCCGATGCCGGTGGCTATCTTCGCCCAGTCTATCGCGCTCTCTTCTTTCGTCGGGTCTTCGTGTCCCGTGACGAGCGCGAATGTGGATGTGAGGTCGCGATGGGTGACGGGAATGCCCGCGTATGCAGGGGCGGCTACGGCAGCCGTTATGCCGGGGACGACCTCGAAGGGGATACCCGCCTCGGCCAGCGCGAGCGCTTCTTCGCCGCCACGCCCGAATACGAACGAGTCGCCGCCTTTGAGGCGCGCGACGACCTTTCCGGCGGAGGCTTTTTCGACGAGCAGTTGGTTTATCTCCTCTTGCTCGAGCGTATGCTGGCTGCCCTTCTTGCCGACATAGATTTTTTCGGCATCCGGCCTGCAGTGCGAGAGCAACCGGGGGTTGGAAAGATAATCGTACACGACGACGTCCGCCTTTTTCAGGCATTCGGTGCCCTTGAGCGTGATGAGGCCGGGGTCGCCCGGTCCGGCTCCGATCAGGTACACTAATTTCCCGTGGGCGGACATTCCTCGTATCCCTTTATCTCGTCCAGGATTTCCTTTGCGCCCATCATCATTAAGCGGGCTGCTACTCGCTTGCCAAGCTCCTCAGGCTCATCTGGATTGCCTGCATCCTGCGCGCGCACCAACCGCTCACCCCCGAGCGAGGCGACGACGCCGTACAGCATCAGCGTGCCCTCTTCCATCCGCGCGTGCCCGCCTACCGGCACCTGACAGCCTCCCTCCAGCTCGGCCATCAGCGCGCGCTCGGCCCTGATGGCGCGTTCGGTCTCGGCATGGTTGAGCGGCCTGAGGAGTTCCTCGACAAACGGATTCCCCTCGCGAATCTCGATGCATAAGGCGCCTTGCCCGACGGCGGGAATCATCACATCGAGGTCGAGCACGTCCGCGATGACTTCCTGCCGGCCCAGCCGCCGTATGCCCGCGCACGCGAGCACAACGGCATCGAACTTTCCCTCCGCTATTTTTCTCAAGCGGGTATCAAGGTTCCCGCGCAGGTCGGTCACTTGCAGGCCGGGCCGTACAGCAAGGAGTTGCGCTCTTCGCCTCAGGCTGCATGTGCCGATGACCGCGTCGTCGGGGAGCTCGCGGAATTTCTTGTTGTCGCGTGATACGAGCACATCGCGCGCATCCTCTCGGAGCGGCACGACGCCTATCGTGAGCCCTTTGGGCAATTCGGTCGGCAGGTCCTTCATGCTGTGGACGGCGAGGTCAATGTCATCGGAAAGGAGCTCATTCTCGATTTCCTTCGTGAACAAACCCTTTCCGCCCGCTTTCGCGAGAGGCACGTCCGTGATTTTGTCGCCGCTCGTGGAAATCTTCTTGATGTGGAATTCGAGGTCAGGCCGAAAGAATTTTATGCGGTCACGAACCCACTCGGTCTGCGTCATCGCGAGCTTGCTCCCGCGCGATCCGATGATAACGAGCGTTTTCTCCTCGATTTTATGTGCCATGCATTCTTTTCCGGTATGCGGGATGCGGTTTTCGCCTGAGGGCGCAGCATGCTGCGCCCCTACAGATTCGTTCAGCATTCTGTCGGGTTGCTCGAATCTTCCTTTGCGCTTTTTGCGCTTCTGTACTACTCACTCCCAAAGTCGTGACATCTTCTTGACTTCGGATACGCAGTCATTGCGAGCGAAGGGCCTCAGGCCCGAGGGTCTCAGACTTGAGCGAAGCAATCTCAAGATGACGGAGAGATTGCTTCGTCGCTACGCTCCTCGCAATGACGATGTTTTCGGTTGCAGCTGCACTGTGGATACCCGCACACTCAAAACTGAAACGGGGCCGCCTATTTAAGATCGAACAGGTTCTTTAGCGCTTCTATGTATCGGTATTCGGCGCCGCCGGAGGCCTCTTGCTTGAGCGCTTGTGTCGGCTCATTCAGTATCTTGTTGACGATGCGCTCCGTCAGGTATTCTATCTCCCGCTTCTCGCGCTCGCCTAATTCGGGCAGTTTACTCAAGGTGCGTGTGAGCTCGGACTCGCGGATGCCGTGAAGCGCCTGACGAAACTGTGCAATCACCTCGCCGACGTCGGCGGCACGGAGCCAGCCCATGAACTCATCCGTCTCCGCCTCGATGATGGCCGCACACTGCTCGAGCTCCTTTTCCCTGAAGGAGAGGTTCTCGTTGACCACCTTCTCGAGGTCGTCAATGTTGTAAAGATAAACGTTCTCGACGTTCTCGACGTCCGGGTGAATATCGCGCGGGACCGCGATGTCGATGAGCAGCATCGGCTTGTTGCGCCGCGCATGCAGAACAGGCGACAGCTGTTTTGCGTGGATGATGTAGTGCGGTGCGCCGGAGGTCGTTATGACCACATCGGCGCGGTGCATGTTGTCGAGGAATGATTCATACGTAATGGCCATGCCGTCATACTGTTGGGCCAGCTCCACCGCCTTCTGATAGGTGCGGTTGGCCACAATCACGGTGTTTACACCCTTCTCGACCATGTGCCTGAGCGTGAGCTCCCCCATCTCGCCCGCCCCGATGATCATCACGGTCTTGTCGGTGAAATCGCTGAAAATCTTCTCGGCAAACTCGACGGCGACGGAGGCGACCGACACCTTCCGCTCGCCGATGGAACTCGATGTCCGCACGTTCTTGGCAACCGCAAAGGCGCGCTGAAACAGCGCGTTGAGCACCTTCCCCGTCATGCCCTCCTCGAGCGAGAACATATACGCTCGCTTCACTTGTCCGAGCACCTCAGCCTCGCCCACAACCATCGAATCGAGGCTGCACGTAACCGTGAACAGATGTCGAACCGCATCCCGGTCAACGTACCGATAGAGATGCGGCAGGAAGTCGTCAGACTTAAGCGAATGCGTATCCGCGAGGAAGCGCACGATGTCGTCAGCGCATCTTTCAACCTCAGACGCGGCTCCGTACATTTCAACCCGGTTGCATGTGGAAAGGATGACTGCCTCGGTGCTCGGCACGCGCTCGCGAAACTCGATGAGCGCGCGGGGAAGCGTCCGGTCGTTAAAAGCGAGCTTCTCCCTCACCTCAACCGGAGCGGTCTTATGATTCAGCCCAACGACGAGAATGCCCATGGCAGATTCGAGAACGGAACCCCCTTACTTCAAGAACTCATGCGGGCCGCTGGCGAGATACCTCGTGCCCAGGAACGTGAAGACAACAAAGACGAATGCGATGATGGTCAGGTGAGCGACTCTCTTGCCCCGGGCCACCGAGAGCAAACGGATGTGAAACAGTGCGGCATAAAGCAGCCACGTTATCCCCGTGAAAACCACTTTCGGGTCGTTCGGCCAGTTGGGCCCGAGTATCTCCGACCGGTGCGCCCAGCCTATGCCCACGGCGATCGCAACCGTGAACAGCGGGAAGCCCATGTTAATGAGCTGCTGGTTGAGCCTGTCCAGCACTTCCAAAGACGGAAGCCGATGAAAAACCGAATCAAACGATTTCTTCGATTTCAACTGACGCCGCTGCAGCAGATACATCACCGCCGCTGCGAAGGCGACCGCGAACGTCGCATATCCGATGAAGGCGAAAATAACATGCAGATAAAACCATGCGCTCTGAAGCTTCGGATCGACGCTTCCCGGCCCCTGCACAATCACCACGGCCACAAGCGTGAACAACGCTATCACCGGAAGAAGAAAAGATGAGAGTGTCGGCAGGGCGGCAACATGTTCCACAACCAGATACACCAGCGCCACCGCCCAGATGAAGAACGATAGCGATTCAAACATGTTCGTGACAGGCAGAAACCCGACAGCCTGCCAGCGAAGCAGGAAAAACGCAGTGAGCAGCGCGAAACCCGCGCCGGCGGCCATGTTGGCATACCGTGCCTGGAACCGCGAGGGAGAAAACAAGCAGCCGACGCCGAATACCGCGCTTGTCCACAGGCACAGGACGGCTGCGTAAAAGCTCACAAACTGCAGAATCTCGACGTTCACGTCTCCCGCCCCGCTTGATCCGTCGCGTACGCGCCTTCGTTTATGATATCCTCAATCGCCTTTCGAGCGGCAGCTTCTCCCTGCTCGCGATATATCTTTTCAATGCGCGCGTTCGCCAGCCGCTCGAACACCTTCCCTCGCCGCTCCGGGTCAGAGATTTCCCTGATTACCGTCGGGCGATATTCGCGCATCAGCAGCAGAAAGCCCGCATATTCTTCGCCGTATTCGCGCTCGAGCTCTTTTCGGATTCGCTTGGCGAGCGCCGGACTCGCTCCCCCTGTCGAGATGCTAATCGTCAGGTCGCCTCGGCGCACCTGTGAGTTCACATAAAAGTTGCACAGTTCGGGGTCGTCAACGATGTTCACGAGCATCGAGCGTTGAACCGCGGCATTTGCGACCGCTTCGTTCACGGCACGGTCGTTCGTCGCACCGATCACGAGGAATTTGCCTTCGAGGTCTCGCGGACGAAATTCGCGTCTCACCAGTTCCACTTCTTCAAGCGCCTCGATCTCCGGGACCACCTGTGGACTCACGACAATCACCCGCGCGCCCGCAGCAATCAACGATTCCACCTTGCGGAGCGCTACGGTACCGCCGCCGACCACCAGACATGGCTGTTTTTCCAAATTCAGCGAGATAGCATACGGCACGAGCCGCCTGATTTCGTCGCCGTGCGAGTTCATTGCACTATCTTCACCGGCGCGCCGATCGTAACCAGCATGTAAAGCTCCTCAGCCTCATGAGGATACATTCGCGGACAGCCATTGCTTGACTCCCATCCAACCGTCGAGGGGTCAATCGTGCCATGAATGCCATAATCGGAACCGATGCCCGGCGTGAGCGGTTTCAGCGCCATCCACCGGGTCCCGAGTTCATTCCGCGGGTCGCCGGGCGGTATCGGCCCTTCCGGCGACCACCAGGTAGGATTCTTTATCTTGTCACTGATGACAAACTCACCTAGCGGTGTCGAGCCGTGCTTACCCAAACCGACCTTATACGATTTGAAAAACCGACCGTGACTTTGCAGCGTGAGCTTGAAATCCGATTTGTCGATGAGAATCGAAAATTCCGGATTCGGAATCAGCAGCCGTTTACCCGGCCTCACCGCTGTCGGGTCCGGAATGTCATTTATCCTGCACAACAGGTCCACAGTCGTGTTGCGATTGAGCGCGATGCGGACCATCGAATCACCGCGCTGGACTAAGTACGCCTTTTTCTGCTCATCCTCCACAGGATCCAGGAAAATCCGGAGATTCAAATTGCCCAGCAGCCGCTCCGCCACGTCGCGCGTCTCTGGTGTGCCAGCAAGTGCGATCGCCTCTTCATATCGTGTGCGTGCCTCTTCGAGTTTGCCCCCGGCCTCAGCTATTCGGCCCAGCCCTGCCTTCGCCAGACTTCCGAACTCACGCGCTTGAGGTATGGCTGCGACGCGCTCATATCCGGCAGCCGCTTCAGCCTGTTTGCCAAGATTTTCGAGGCACTGGCTTCTGTAATAGTCAACCTCGACCGCCCTCGGATTCTCCTTGACCTTGGCAAATCGTTCCCATTTCTCCAAGGCCTCTTGGTACCTGCCGTCCGCCTGTGCGATAACGGCGCTCATATACATGCTGTCCGGCGCGACATCGGAACGCGGGTACTTTCGCACAATGTTCTCAAATGCCTGTTCCGCCTCGCTCCACCGTTGCGCTTCATACAGAGTTTGTGCGGCAGCAAACTGGTTCGCAGATTCGCGAATCATCCTCTTCTGGACGAGAAGGTAAAGACCACCGACGGCCACTGCCAGCACGATAAGAACCACGATTCCGATGATCACTGTCTTGCTGCTCATACGAAAATGACTCCCCTTCTTTCACTTTTCCCGTGGTATGAAGCCATGCGGATACCACATATTGCGGACAGCGCTTCAGGAAATACAACTCACCGTCGTTTAGTTTACAAGATGTGATTCCGTTTTGCAATAGTCGGTTGGCCGGAACCCGGGATGCGAACGTCTAAATCCGGGAAACCGAAACGTGCTTCAGCGCAAGCTGCAACTCGGCGACCGACTGAAAGCGCTTGTCGGGGTCCTTCTCGAGCGCGGTCAAGATGATGCGGCTGAGTGAGGGGGGTATCCTGCGATTCACGCTGGAAGGCGGTTCGGGCGTGATCTTGCGGCTTATGTGCATCTTCATAATCGCCTTCCTGTCCTTGCCTTCATACGGGAGCTTCCCTGTAAAAAGCTCATACATGCACACGCCGAGCGAATAGATGTCCGAACGCTCGTCAACGGTCCCCTCTTTTATCTGCTCGGGAGACATGTATTGGGGAGTTCCCGCGCGAGACTTCGAGCGGAACAACCGGAAGCCCTTCTCTTCGGTGGAGAGCCCGAAATCCACGATCTTGACCTGTCCCTGCCGGGTGATGAGGATGTTTTCGGGCTTGATGTCACGATGAATGATGGTGTGGTAGCGTCCATCACGGAGCCGATGCCGGTGGATGTAATTGAGGCCGGCGCATATCTGTTCGCAGAGTTCCACACCCTGGGTGATGGAGAGGTCTTGGTCCGTGATATGCTTGCGCAGGTTGTCGCCGTCAATGAATTCCATCAGCATGAACCCCTGCAACTTGCCGTCCTCTTTACGCCGGAGTTCAATGATGTCGAATATATTGACGACGTTCGGATGGTCCAGCTCGCGCGCTATCTGAAGCTCGCGGGTGAGATACTCCGACCGTTTTTTGTCGTCGAGGAACTCTTCCGGGAGCACCTTAATCGCAACTGTGCGGTCTTCTTTGTCATCAATGGCCAGATACACCCGGCCCATCCCTCCTTTTCCCACAGGGCGAATGATACGGTATGGGCCAACCTTGTGTTCTGCCATTTCCTCAACGTGTTCGTGCCTGAATGCAGTTTCAAGCAGCCTCTGCAAGCGAAGCCTTGCGCTCGCGCATCTCTATGGCCTCGCGCGGACACTTGCCGACGCAGATGCCGCACGCAATGCAACGGTCGGGGTCAACCACATGCAGATGCTTCGCTTCACCCGTTATCGCATTCACCGGGCACACCTTCTCGCAAATCGTGCAGCCGTTGCACTTGTCGGTGATGAACGCGCGCGTCTCCTTGGGCTTGCCCCAGATGCAGTTGTACGGGCATGCTATCACACACAGCCCGCACTTGGTGCATTTCGTGTGGTCAATCACTGCAAGGCCGTCCTGTACCGTAATCGCTTCAAACGGGCACGTGCGCTCGCATATGCCGCAGGCAACGCAACCCACGTCGCACACTTTTTTCACCTGCGCGCCTTTGTCGTGCGACTTGCACATGACGAAAACCTCATCAGTGGCCTCATACAGATCTATGAGACTGCGGGGACACACATCGACGCAGACGCCGCACCCCGTGCACTTGTCATACCGCACATGCGGCACGCGGTGGAATGTGTATTCAATCGCGCCGAACGGACATGCTTTCGCACACGTACCGAGTGCAAGACAACCGTACGCGCATGCCTTCCCCCCATTGAAGAGGATATACGCGGCCCGGCAATCGTCAATCCCATGATACTCATACTGCAGCTTTGCGATCCCGATATCGCCACGGCACTGTATCTTGGCGATTCGCTGAACCGCCGCACTCGCTTCGGCACCCATCACCTTGGCAACCATGCGCATCGTAGTCTCGCCACCCGCGACGCAGGCATTCACGGGGGCCTTGCCCTCAGCGATCGCCTGCGCGGCGGCGGCGCAACTCGGGTGCCCGCACGCGCCGCAGTTTACTCCAGACAGCGCCGCCTGCACCTGGGCTACACGCGGGTCCACCTCGACGGCGAACTTCTTTGAAGCAAACGCGAGAAGCCCGCCCGCCAGAAGGCCGAGACCTCCAACCACCGTTATGGACAAGAAAATCGTAATCATTGCTTTATCACACGCTTTCGAAGGTTTCGATTCCGGATTTCCGGCGATTCCTCCTTCATACCTCTTAATCAGTCCCCGAGCTCAACTCCCCCTGCTGGCTGCTCTCACAATCCGTTATCGGCCACTCAGAACTTCATCCCCGAAAAACCCATAAAGGCGAGCGAAAGAATTCCTGCGACGATGAACGCGATTGGAGCGCCCTCCATCGAGCGGGGTACATCCGTTATCTCGAGGCGCTCACGAATGCCAGCCATGATGACCAGCGCCAACGCGAAACCCACCGCGGCACACAGGGAGAATACAATTACCTCTATAATATTGTAGCCTTCTTTGATATTCAGCAATGACACGCCCAATACCGCGCAATTCGTGGTGATCAGCGGCAGATAAATTCCCAATGCAGAATACAGGGCCGGATTGAATTTTTGCAGAAACATCTCGACAAACTGGACGAGGGCGGCGATCACCAGGATGAAGCTCAATGTCTGAAGAAACTCGATGCCGCTCAGGGCCAGCACTTTGTTCACATAGTAGGTGGCAACTCCGGCGAGCGTCATCACGAATATCACCGCCATGCCCATGCCCACTGACGATTCAACGCTCTTCGATACGCCCACAAACGGACAGATACCCAGAAAGCGGCTCAGAACAAAGTTGTTTATGAATATCGCCCCGATCGCTATCGTCATCAGCGTCGAAAAATCGACAAGTTCTCTCACGTGAGCTCCTTCCGCCCGGCCGCCCGCCTCACCTCAAGCCGCCGACTGATCAGATTCATCAACGCCATGAGCATGCCCAACGTCAAGAATGCGCCCGGCGGCAGTATCATCACCAGCGACGGCTGATAGCCCGCCGGAAGAATCGGCCGGCCGAGGAGCTGACCCGAGCCCACAATCTCCCGAAGTCCCCCGAGTACCATGAGGTTCACCGTGAATCCGAGCCCCATCCCGATGGCATCCAAAACGGACATCCATACGCTGTTCTTTGATGCAAATGCCTCCGCCCTCCCCAGGATGATGCAGTTGACCACGATGAGAGGAACAAATATTCCGAGCGCAGCATGTAAGACGGGAGCAAAAGCATGCATCGACAAATCTATGATCGTCACAAACGATGCAATGATAACGATGAACGAAGGTATGCGTATCTGCGACGGAATCGAATCCCGCACGAGCGAGATCGCGATGTTCGAGCCCAGAAGCACGGCCAGCGTGGCAAGTCCCATCCCCAGCCCGTTCACGAGCGACGTCGTCACCGCCAGTGTCGGACAGAGCCCGAGCATGAGTCGAAATGTCGGGTTTTCGTCCCAGAAGCCCTTCCAAAACTCATTCCGCTGTTTCGCCATGCTCCAGCCTCACCTTCAACTTGTCCCAAGCCTGCGAAAAGTCCGAAGCCGCTTCCTGTACGCAATTCGTTACCGCCCTGGATGTTATCGTTGCAGCCGTAATGGCGTCTATTTCGCCATTGGGGTCGTCCGCTTTCAACCGCGCCTCCTGCGCTTCCTTTCCGCTGAACTGCGCGAGGAACCATGGTTCGATGTCCCCGTATTTGATCTGCGTGGCGTTCGCGCCCAGCCCGGGCGTCTCCGAATGGCTTTTGATCCTCACTCCCGCAATCTTCTCGCCCACCTCATCCATCGCAATGACGACCTCAATCGGGCCGCTGTACCCCTTGTTGGTAACGGCGGTAAACGCTGTCCCCGCGAACTTGCCGTCAAGCCGTCCGATGTAGTACTCTCGGCCCTCAATCTCAACCGGTTGCGGGTCAAATACAACGGCTCCGCCCCGTTCTTCCCCTGCAAGAGCCTTTCCCCTCAGGATGCGTTCCTTGTACTCCTCATTCGCGCGGATGCGCGAGCGCGTGGCCGCATCGGCGAGAGCCAGCGCTCCGGCTGAAATGGCGCAGATTATGAACAACACGAGACTGAGCCGCGCATATGTATTCACGCAACTCCCTCCCCGAACCGACGCGGCACCGTGTACCGGTCAATAAGCGGCGTGAGCGCGTTCATGATGAGAATCGAATAAGAAACCCCCTCAGGCGGTCCGCCCTTCAGCCGAACGAGAAACGTGAGGAGCCCGCAGCCGATGCCCATGATTATCTGACCGCGTATCGTCATGGGTGAAGTCACCATATCGGTTGCCATGAAGAACGCTCCCAGTATGAGGCCGCCGGCGAAGATATGCATCAGGAAATTCCCGGTGAAGTAGCCGCCTGTGCCTCCAAAGAACCACACCAGCACCCCAACCGTTGCAACAAAACACGCCGGTAACTGCCAGTATATGTGCCGGCGGTATATCAGATACGCCGCGCCGATGAGCAGCGCGAGCGCCGACGTCTCTCCGATGCAGCCGCCGACGCGTCCGATGAACAGGTCCATGAGCGTGAACGCATCGGCCTGCGCGCCTCCCTTGACGAGCGGAGTCGCGGAACTTATGACGTCAACCGAAATCCCGAAGCGGTCGGCAACGTTCCACGACCAGAACGAAAAATCCGCTTGCCGCCACCACTCCGGCTTCAGCCAGCCCTTTGTCATTGCCACCGGCCACGCCGCCAGGAGCATCACACGTCCTGCAAGTGCGGGATTAAAGATGTTCTTCCCAAGGCCTCCAAATGCAAGCTTCGCTATCGCTATCGCGAAAGCGCTCCCAATTGCCACAATCCACAGCGGAACGCCGGGAGGCAGGTTCATGCCCAGCAGGAGACCGGTCACGCACGCGCTGTAGTCCCCAACGGCGACCTCCCACTTCGCCACCCGCTGAATCGCCGCCTCGGTGACCACAGCAGAGATCACCGCCACCGCCAGTACCACTGCGGAGCGGAACCCGAAGAAGTATATCCCCGCAGCTGTCGCCGGGGCGAGCGCCACGAGGACATCTATCATCACCCGGTTTACGCTTATGTCAGAGCGGATGTGCGGCGAGGTGGTTACAACAAGTTCTCGGTCGACGGTCATTTAGTCTCTTTCTTGGCGCGTTTCTTCTGGTCCTGCTTGAACAATTCCATCTTGCCGAACTTGAACATGTGCACCATCGGTCTCCCCGCCGGACAGACGTATGTGCAGCATCCGCACTCGACGCAGTCCATTAGCCCGAGCGCCCGGGCCTCCTCGAATTTATGCCGCTCGCATAAAATGCCGAGCGTGGAGGGCAGCAGATACATGGGGCACGCGTTCACACAGCGGCCGCAGCGGATGCAGGTGTGAGACTCAACGATGTCGACATCTTCCGCCGCCAGCGCGACGATGCCCGAGGTCCCCTTTATGACGGGCACATCAGTTGTGTATTGCGCAATCCCCATCATCGGCCCGCCCATGAGTATCTTCACCGG
>QZKI01000039.1 GCA_003598055.1 Candidatus Abyssobacteria bacterium SURF_17
TGTTGCTCGGCGTGGCTGGGTGTTCCGAGGAGGCGCGCGCTCACCGAGGGCTTAAGAAGGTGGTCCATCGCGAAATAGGCCAGTTCAACAAATACCATCAGCGAGAGGTGAAGCCGAACGTATATGAGAGCGGAGGCCGTTTCTACAGGATATACCATGAGCGAGTGGACCCACTTTCCAACGTCCGCCGCACCAATTCTCTCGACACTCCGTACATTGCGACGCTCAACTTTACCGAACACGTATATCTGACGAAGAAACACGCGAGCATGAAGGAATGCAGAACTGACAGCCATTTCATCCTTTCAAACACAACCAAGCGCGAGATTGTATATGCCTTTGTAAACGGCTCGTGGAAACGAAAAGAAGTGTATTGAAAGTCGGATGAGCGGAGATTCCTCCGGCCAGGGGCAAAACGGCCTGTGGCGCGCGAATATTGATTTGTGCTACTAACCTTCACGTTCTTGAATTCTTGTCGTTATTTCCAGAGCGCCATCACTGTGACCTCGCGAACCGCGGGGGAAACAATCTCAAAATGTTGAAGAGATTGCTTCGTCGCTCGGGTTTGCGACCCTGCGCTCCTCGCAATGGCAATGTTTTTGGTTGCGGCAGCACGCCGTGAAATTGAAACCCTTTGCTGCATCAAGCACTCTTCACCTGAGTCGCACAGGATATGATATCTGGCAGCAGCACCACAAAACGCACGGGCTTCATAGAAGCTTCCCTGTATGCGGGACTCATCGTTCTCTATACATTTGTTATCGGGGTTCCTTGCCTTCTGTTCACACTTTTCAATCCTGCGGGAGAGGCTGGCTACTGGTTCATACGGACATGGGCGCGGCTCGTGCTCTGGACGTGCGGCGTGAAGGTCGGGGTCGCCGGACGGGAAAACGTGCCGTTGAAGGGTCCTTTCATCGTCATGTCAACGCACAACAGTCATTTCGATATTCCCGTTCTCGTGAAGGAGATTCCGAGGCAGTTCAGGATTGTGGCGAAGAGCTCGCTTTTCAAGATACCGATTTTCGGCTGGACTATGTCTGCAGCCGGCTACGTGAATGTGAACCGGGGGAGCCAGAGGCAGGCGTTTGCGAGTCTCGATAAGGCCGCCGACCGTGTGAGAATGGGCATGCCGCTCCTCATCTTTCCCGAAGGCACGCGGAGCAGCGATGGTTCGCTTGGCGCGTTCAAGAAGGGGGGCTTCGTGCTCGCAACGCGGGCACAGGTTCCGATAATTCCCGTGGCCATTGAAGGCACATTTCGCGTCCTGCCGAAGACAACGTGGCGCATATGCCCGGGCCCGGTAAGAGTGACCTTCGGCCAGGCCATCGATACGACCGCCCACTCTTACGAGACAAAGGAATTGCTGATGGAAGAGGTGCGTCGGGCGATTCAGCGCAACGAGGAGGGGCAGAGAATGTCCCACGATTGACAGTGGGAATAACCGTCTGTAAGTGCGACTTCATTTGCATGGTTTTCTCGGCCTGTTTTCGCCGTGCGAATGCGAATGAATTCGCACCTACAGAACCGTGGGGCGGACGTTCCTATCTTGCAGGAATTCCGTTTCCAAACGCAGCTTGACTCCGGGCCGCTGAACCTGTTATCATAAGGTTGCGCTGAACTACAACCCCTGCCGCCTGATACGCGTCAAGTTCATGACCATCAGTAGGTTGCGCAATTCCTGAGCCACAGGACTTCGACGATGATTGGAAGATATTCAAGACCCAAGATGGCAGCCATCTGGAGCGAGGAACATAAGCTTCGCACCTGGCTGAAGGTGGAGCTCCTTGCCTGCGAGGCATGGGCGAAACTGGGGGTCATCCCCGCCGACGCGCTGGAGGCCATCAAACAGAAGGCGGACTTCTCCGCTGAGCGGGTAGCTGAGATCGAGGATATCACGAAGCATGATGTCGTCGCCTTTCTCACCGCCGTCGGCGAGCACGTGGGGCCCGCCTCCCGTTACATCCATTTCGGGTTGACCTCTTCCGACATGCTCGATACCGCGCTCGCGGTCAACCTTTGCGAGGCGAGCGATATGATAGTCGCGGACCTCGAGCGCCTGATGGAAGTGTTGAAGAAAAAGGCTCTCGAGCACAAGAACACCGTCATGATTGGCCGCTCGCACGGGGTGCATGCCGAACCGATAACCTTCGGACTCAAGATGGCTCTCTGGTACACGGAGACAGCGCGTAACCTCGAACGCATGCGCCGAGCCAAGGAAGCCATAGGCGTCGGCAAGGTCTCCGGCGCAGTGGGCGCCTTTGGCAACGTTGACCCGTTCGTCGAGCACTATGTGTGCGCGCAACTCGGCCTGAAACCGGCTCCTGTATCCACGCAGATTGTGCAGCGCGACCGCCACGCAGAATTCCTGACGGCTCTTGCGCTCGTCGCCAGCTCACTCGACAAGTTCGCAATCGAGATACGCAGCCTCCAGCGCACGGAGATTCTCGAAGCAGAAGAGTTTTTCGAGAAGGGACAGAAAGGCTCTTCCGCGATGCCCCACAAGCGCAATCCGGTCCGATGCGAACAGATTTCCGGGCTCGCGCGAGTCGTGCGCGCAAACGCGATGGCTGCGCTCGAGAATATTCCCCTCTGGCATGAGCGTGACATCTCCCATTCGTCCGTGGAGCGAGTGATTATCCCCGATAGCTGTATTCTCGTCGATTACCTGCTTGCCCGCTTCACCAACATCGTTGACAAGCTGCTCGTCTACCCGGACACCATGCGAAAGAATCTCGAAAAAACCAAGGGGATGATGTTCTCGGAGCGCATCCTGCTGGAGCTGGTTAAGAAGGGCCTCACGAGGGAGCAGGCATATCAACTCGTGCAGCGGAATGCAATGAAAGTGTGGGAGAACGGTGTTGATTTCCGCGACGCGCTCCTGTCCGACACAGACCTCCTCTCGCACATCAGCGCGAAGGAGATCGACTCTTGCTTCGACTTGGGCCACCACCTTCGTTTCGTGGACGAAATATTTCAGAGGGCGGGAATTACCAATGGCTGAACAAGGCAATCAGACCGCGACTGCGGTAACGCGAACCGATTTCCCCGCCCTTAAGCTGCGGAGCCGGGGCAAGGTGCGCGACATCTACGAAGTTGACGGGCGGATTTTGCTTGTCGCGACCGACCGCATATCGGCGTTCGATGTCGTGCTGCCGAACGGAATCCCCAATAAGGGAAAGGTGCTTACGGGTCTGTCCCGCTTCTGGTTCGAATACATGGAGCGCATCGTTCCCAATCATGTGATAGCCACCGATGTGGAGCGATATCCGCGCGCCGCCGCGGCGTATCTTGATACCCTGCGCGACAGGTCGATGCTGGTGAAGAAGGCGGAGCCGTACCCCGTCGAGTGCGTCGTCCGCGGGTATCTGGCCGGTTCCGCGGTGAAGGAATACCGGCAGAACCAGTCCGTATGCGGCATCAAGCTTCCGGCCGGATTGCGGGAATCCGAGAAATTGCCCGAACCCATTTTCACACCGGCCACAAAGGCGGAGACAGGACACGATATCAACATCACCCGCAAGGAAATGGCGAACAGGATAGGTGAAGAAAAGACGAAGCTCCTCATCGAAAAGAGCCTCGCCATATTTAACGCGGCGAGCGCATATGCGCTCTCGCGAGGGCTCATTCTCTCCGACACGAAGTTCGAGTTTGGCGAGTACGACGGTCAGACAATCCTCATCGATGAGCTGCTCACGCCGGACTCATCCCGCTACTGGCTCGCCGGGACCTACGAAGTCGGCAAGCCGCAGACGAACTTTGACAAGCAGTACGTTCGCGATTACCTCGAGACATTGGATTGGGACAAGACGCCCCCCGGTCCGGCTCTGCCTCCTGATGTGGTGGCGCGAACCGAGGAGAAATACAAGCAAGCTTATAAACTCATAACAGGGAAGGATCTTCAGTAGATGGGAAAGTATCGTGAACATCTGAGTTCTGCCGCAGGAGATAAGGGCAGTTCGCGAACGGCCCGCCGCTGTCAGCCCGTCCGCGAGACTGATTTCATGAAGCATGAGTGCGGCATCTTCGGGGTGTTCGGTCATCCGGAGGCCGCAAAGATCACCTACCTCGGGCTCTACGCCCTTCAGCACCGAGGACAGGAGAGCGCCGGGATTGTCTCGTGCCACGAGGGCCGCCTCCACGGGCATCGTGAGATGGGCCTGGTGTATGATGTTTTCAAGAAGGAAATCCTCGACAGTCTCCACGGTGAAATGGCGATCGGACACGTTCGCTACTCGACCGCCGGCTCGAGCCTCTTGAAGAATGCCCAGCCGATTCTCGTCGACTGCGTACGCGGCCCGCTGGCCATAGCTCACAACGGCAATCTCGTGAACGCGCGCGTGCTGAGAACCGACCTGGAGAATCGCGGCTCGATATTTCAGTCGACAAGCGACAGCGAAGTCATCGTCCATCTGGTCGCACGCTCCCGGAAACAAGAACTTGATGCCGCGCTCACCGAAGCGCTGCGTCAGGTGAAGGGGGCATATTCGCTCCTGCTGATGGACACGAAGAACCTGATCGCCGTGCGCGACGCCCACGGATTCCGGCCCCTCTGTCTGGGCATGCTCAAGGGCTCGTTCGTCGTCGCTTCCGAGAGTTGCGCATTTGATATTGTCGACGCCAAGTTTGTGCGAGATATAGAGCCGGGAGAAATGGTTGTGATTAACCGCTCCGGCCTGCACTCATACCATATTGGAAACCTCAAATCGGCGCGGCGGGGTTTATGCATCTTCGAGCTGATCTATTTTGCCAGGCCCGATAGCGTCATATTCGGCCGTGATGTTGACCGCGTGAGGCACAATTTGGGCGCAGCGCTCTACCGAGAGGCGCCGGTCCCGGCCGACCTCGTGCTGCCGGTGCCCGACTCCTCCAACGCTGCGGCCGTGGGCTATTCACACGAGTCCGGCTTGCCGTTCGAGATGGGGCTCATACGGAACCA
Organism: Candidatus Abyssobacteria bacterium SURF_17; assembly: GCA_003598055.1. Taxonomy (GTDB): domain Bacteria; phylum Abyssobacteria; class SURF-5; order SURF-5; family SURF-5; genus SURF-17. Next base: position 4,937 of record QZKI01000039.1, read on the forward strand.
TTATGTTGGCCGCACGTTCATCGAGCCGTCGCAGACGATCCGCGACTTCGGCGCAAAAATAAAATACAATCCGCTCCAGACCGCGCTGCGGGGCAAGCGGGTTGTCGTGGTGGACGACTCGATTGTCCGTGGCACCACCAGCCGCAAGATAGTCAAGATGATACGCAATGCCGGGGCGAAGGAAATACACATGCGCATCAGCTCGCCTCCCATCACTCACCCGTGTTTCTACGGGATAGACACGCCGACGCGCAAGGAGCTCATAGCGTCGACACACACTCTGGAAGAGATACGCAAATATCTCCGCGTGGACTCGCTTCACTACCTCAGCCGCGAGGGTCTCGTGACCGCGGCCGGCGGTGAGCGCAGCGAATTCTGTCTTGCATGCTTCTCGGGCAAGTACCCTGTCAGTCTTGCAGTCGATTTCGACAAGTTTTACCATGACCGCAAGCAAGGAGCCATGACGCTCAAGGTTTGAGATGCCAGAAGGCGCCTTCACGTATAAGCAGGCGGGCGTCGACATCGATGCCGCCAGCTCCCTGAAACGCAGGATTGTTCCCATCGTCCGCTCCACGTTCTCGGCCGCCGTACTCCAGGACATCGGGCTGTTCGGCGGATTGTTCAAGTTTGACGTTCAACGCTTCAGCGAGCCGGTGCTCGTTTCCAGTGTGGACGGTGTCGGCACGAAGCTCAAGATCGCCTTTGCTACCGGCCGACACAACACCGTTGGCATCGACCTCGTTTCGCATTGCGTGAACGATATCCTGATGCAGGGCGCGCAGCCGCTCTTCTTTCTCGACTATCTCGCGATGGGCAAACTCGACGTTGCGGTCGCCGAGCAGGTTGTGGCAGGATTGGCCGAAGGATGTCGCGCTGCCGGCTGTGCGCTCATCGGAGGCGAGACCGCCGAGATGCCCGATTTCTATGCCCCGGGCGAATATGACCTCGCCGGCACCATCATCGGCGTGGTGGATAAGGACAAGATCATCGACGGCTCCAGCATCAAAGAAGGTGACTCGATAGTCGCGCTGAAATCCTCAGGCCTCCACACGAACGGCTATTCTCTGGTTCGCAAACTCTTGATCGAGCCCGGAAAATACGACCTCTTGAACGACCATATTCCCGCACTGCGGAAGACACTTGCGGATGAGCTCCTGATGCCCCATCGGTGCTACGCTAAGCCCATCCGCGCGCTTCTCGATAGAATCAGCATCCAGGGAATGGCGCACATAACCGGCGGCGGATTGACCGATAACATCCCGCGCATCTTACCGAAAACGCTGGATGCAGAAATACACCTGAACACATGGCGGCCGCTGCCGATCTTCGAGCTTATCCAGCGAGAGGGCAACATCGCCCGGGACGAGATGCTTAGAACCTTCAATATGGGTGTCGGGCTGGTGCTGATTGTTTCGCGGGATGACGAAGCTGCGGCCCTGCAAAGTCTCAAGAAAGACGGTGAGGAGCCGTGGATAATCGGGCGCATCACGCCGGGCGCCGGCACGGTGAAGTATATATCATAGTCGCGAAGAAGGAAATTCTCTGCACCGGATTTTGTGTGCAAGAAAACAGGATGCCCGTCATTGCGAGTCATCCCGCACTTTGCGGGATGGCGAAGCAATCTCTGTTCGGTTATGGCGCCGCCAATGAGATTGCTTCGGTCGCTCTCCCGCCAAAGGCGGGATATGCTCCCTCGCAATGACTTACCGAAGGCTTTTTTTCAGGAGGTCCTGTGGATACTTACAGAATCGAGGTCGGGCTTAAGCCTCACCTGCTGGATGCCGCGGGCGAGGCCATCCGAAAGAATATCATTGAGGACCTCGGAATCCCCGTTTCGAGAGTGAGAGTGATACGGGTATATACCGTACTCGGAGACCTCAAGCCCGACCAGGTCGAAAAACTGCGGGCTGAACTCTTCACCGACCCCATCATCGAGGTCTCTACACTCAATGTGCCGTTGGCCGAAGATTTCTCCTGGATAATCGAGGTCGGCTTCAAGCCCGGTGTCACGGACAATGTGGGCAAGACATCGCGCGAGGCCATTGCCGACATTCTTGGCGACGGCATGGGCACGTGCAACGTCTTCACCTCAAAACAATACATCCTCACGGGAAATATCAACCGGGTGCAGGCAGAGGCGGTTGCGGGAGGTTTGCTGGCAAACAGCCTCATCGAGCAGTGGCGCGTGGCCGACCGGGAGGAGTTCACGAGAGGCAACGGAATATCCCTTCCCCTGCCGATCGCGGGGAAGCGGGAGGAGATTCTCGTCAAGACCTTTGACCTCGATGTGTCCGACCAGGAACTCATCCGAATCAGCCGCGATGGAATACTTTCTCTGAGTCTCGAGGAGATGCGCACGATTCGCGACTATTTCCACGTGCCGGCCACCGTCGCAGCCCGCGAATCTCTTGGCCTCGGAGACAAGCCGACCGACGTCGAGCTCGAGGCGATTGCGCAAACATGGTCCGAGCATTGCAAGCACAAGATATTCAACGCGCTCATCGAATACGAGGACGAAACCAGTCGAAGAAAGACTATCACGAGCCTCTTCAAGACGTTCATCAAGCGGTCAACCGACGAGATTTCCGAGCGCGTTCCGTGGCTCGTTTCGGTCTTCCATGATAATGCGGGCGTCATCCAGCTCAACGACGGCTGGAACCTCGTCATGAAGGTCGAAACGCACAACAGCCCATCGGCGCTCGACCCGTACGGCGGCGCGATAACCGGCATCGTTGGGGTCAATCGTGACCCATTTGGAACCGGAAAGGGATGCCGTCTCATCTTCAATGTGGATACCTTCTGCTTCGCGCCCCCCGATTACTCCAAGCCTCTGCCACCCCGTCTGCTCCACCCGAAGAGAATCTTCAAGGGGGTTCACCGTGGTGTCCGAGACGGTGCGAATCAGAGTGGCATTCCCGATGTCAACGGCAGCATCGTGTTCGACGAGCGTTATGCAGGCAAGCCGCTCGTCTTCTGTGGAACGGGCGGAATCATGCCGCGCGAGATACGTGGAGAGCCGTCGCATATCAAGACGACGCACCCTGGCGATTTCATCGTGATGACCGGCGGCAGAATCGGAAAAGACGGCATTCACGGCGCAACATTCTCCTCGGAGGAACTGCACAGCGAATCGCCGACGTCGGCCGTCCAGATAGGCGACCCCATCACCCAGAAAAAGATGACCGACTTCCTGCTTGAAGCGCGTGACCTCGGCCTGTACCGCGCGATAACTGACAATGGCGCAGGCGGTCTCTCTTCATCCGTGGGGGAAATGGCGAGGTTCTCCGGCGGGTGCCAACTGCGTCTCGAGAAGGCGCCTCTCAAGTACGACGGACTGCAGCCGTGGGAGATACTGCTGTCTGAAGCGCAGGAGCGGATGACGCTCGCCGTCGACCCGCAGAAGACCGAAAAGTTTCTCGACCTCGCGCGACGTCGGGGGGTCGAGGCGACTATCCTGGGCAATTTCACTGATACCGGGAAGTTCCACGTGCTCTATGGCGAACAGACCGTCGCCTACATCGACATGAAATTCTTTCATGAGGGCGTCCCTCAAATGGAACTCACGGCAAAATGGCTGCCGCCTCAACACGCCGAACCCGACTTCCCCGAGCCTGCCGACTACAACATCGTGCTGGAACAAATGCTCATGCGGCTGAATATATGCAGCAAGGAATCATTGGTGAGACAGTATGACCATGAAGTGCAAGGTATGAGCGCGCTCAAACCGTTCATCGGGTGCGAGAACGACGGCCCGGGTGATGCTGCCGTTCTCAAGCCCCTGTACAAATCGTACGAAGGCGTCGTTGTCGCGAGTGGCATCTGCCCCCGTTACAGTGATATTGACACTTACCACATGACCGCATGTGCCATCGACGAGGCTGTGCGCAATGCGGTCTGCGTCGGCGGACGCCTCGGCCAGCTTGCCGGGCTCGACAATTTCTGCTGGCCGGACCCTGTCCAATCGGAGAAGGCGCCCGACGGCCATTACAAACTCGCTCAGCTCGTGCGGTCCAATGTCGCTCTCTATGATTACTGCACTGCATACGACCTCCCGTGCATCTCCGGCAAGGACAGCATGAAGAACGATTACATGATAGGCGGCGTGAAGATATCTGTTCCGCCGACCCTCCTGTTCTCGATTCTCGGTCGAATCGAGGACGTACGAAAAGCAGTATCCATGGACGTAAAGCGTCCCGGCCACCGTGTATACATCGTGGGCATCACCAAGAATGAACTCGGCGGAAGCGAATACTTCGCCCATCATGGATACATCGGCAACGCAGTTCCGAAGGTTGACGCGAGGCTCGCGAGGAAAACTTACGACGCCCTCGCAGACGCGATTGACCGCAAGCTCGTCGCCTCATGCCATGATTGCTCCGACGGCGGATTGGGTGTCGCTTTGGCCGAAACCGCATTCGCCGGATGCCTCGGCATCGAGGCTGACCTGTCGGTAGTTCCCTGCGAGAGTTCCTTGCGGACCGACCACCTCCTGTTCTCGGAGTCACAGAGCCGCTTCGTCGTCACGGTCTCTCCGAGAAAGGCAACGGAGTTTGAGAGAGTGATGGAGGGAGTGCCGTTAGCTATGGTCGGGAGAGTCACGAAATCACCTCTGTTGCTCCTGAAGAAAGGCAAAGAGAAGGTTATTTCTGCTGATATATTCAAGCTTAAGAAGGCCTGGCGGCAACCCCTCGATTGGTGAAAGAAGAGGCAGATTTCACCGCAAAGGCGCAAAGGGCGCAAAGGATGAACGAGGACGAATTGTCAAATGTGGTTATTGGGGCTGCAATTGAGGTGCATCGTTGCTTGGGTCCGGGACTGCTCGAAGCTGCCTATCACCAGTGTCTGGCAAGGGAACTTTCTTTGCGTAACCTGAGGTTTGAAACAGAAAAATCGATTCCTGTAAACTACAAGGGAATCAACCTCGAGTGCGGGTACAGACTCGATTTCATGGTTGAAGACAAGTTGATCGTTGAGCTTAAGGCGATAGAAAAGATGCTTCCTATCTACGATGCCCAAATGCTCACCTACCTGAAATTGACCGGACGCAAACTTGGTCTGATTATGAATTTCAATGTGCCACTTTTGAGAGAGGGGATCAAACGGATTGTTTTCAATCTCTAAGGATTCTTTGCGTCCTTTGCGCCTTTGCGGTTTAATTGGCTGTTTTGTCGTCGTAATGTGGGCGAGAGAGATGGTGAAATGAAACCACGCGTGTTAGTGCTCACCGGATACGGAATCAACTGCGATTACGAGACCGAATACGCTTTCAGCATGCGGCGCGTCGGCGGCACGGCTGAAAGAGTGCACGTCAATGACATCATTGACTCGAGGGCCAAAGGAACGAAGCTGAGCAAGTATCATATCCTTGCCGTGCCCGGCGGCTTCTCGTATGGTGACGACATCGGGGCGGGCAAGGCGCTCGCCAACAAGCTCCAGAATCACCTGCGCCAGCATCTGGAACAATTCATTCGTGACGGCAAATTGATCATCGGCATATGCAACGGATTTCAGGTGCTCGTCAAGATGGGCTTGCTCCCCGCCATCGCGGGAAAATACGGCGAGCAGCATGTGACGCTCATGTACAATGATTCCAACAAGTTTGAAGACCGCTGGGTATACCTCGCCGTTAACCCGAAGTCGCATTGCATTTTCACGAAAGGGATTGATACAATGTACCTGCCCGTTCGCCACGGCGAGGGCAAGCTGGTCGCCGCGGACTTCGGAGTGCTCGCTCAGTTGCACGAAGGCGGCCATGTCGCACTTCAATATGTCAATAAAGAAGGAAAGCTGGACGGTTATCCCTCCAACCCGAACGGTTCGCAGGACAATATCGCGGGATTATGTGACCCGACAGGCCGGATTTTCGGGCTCATGCCGCATCCGGAGGCGTACCTGTTCCCGACCAATCATCCGCGCTGGACCCGCGAGAAGGTCCCCCGGGAAGGAATGGGCGTGGCCGTCTTTCGCAACGCGGTCAAGTATGTGAAGGAAAACCTGTAGCCTTCAACGAAGAGAGGCGAAGCGATGGCTAACAATAAAATACAGCGCGCGCTGTTGAGTGTCTCGAACAAGACAGGCATTGTCGAGCTTGCCAGCTTTCTCTCCGGCATCGGAGTGGAGATCCTTTCCACCGGCGGCACGCAGAGAGCGCTCGATGGAGCGGGCATCTCGGTGCGTTCAGTCTCGGATTACACCGGCTTTCCGGAGATGATGGACGGCCGCGTGAAAACGCTCCATCCGAAAATCCATGCCGGACTCCTTGCGCTCAGGGACAACCTCGAACACATGCAGCAGGTGGACCGGCACGGGATCGAGCTCATCGACATGGTCGTCGTCAACCTCTATCCGTTCCAGGAGACCATACGCAAGCCCGGAATCAAGCTGGAGCACGCAATCGAGCAGATAGACATCGGTGGGCCCACAATGCTCCGGGCCGCCGCAAAGAACTATCGGGACGTGGTGGTGGTCGTCAACCCCGTGAGATATTCACAGCTTATCGAGGAACTCAAGGCGGGAAAAGGCTGCGTCTCCAAAAAACTGAAGTTCGAGCTTGCGTGCGAAGTGTTCGAGCACACGGCCTCTTATGACCGCGCGATCGCTGACTACCTCGCGTCGGTGGGGCCATGATATTTGCTGGCACGCGGCATTTCAAACATTGATATGCATTCGGTAGCTCTAGGGGAAAGGGAACCGTCCGGCATTTCGTTAAAACGCTCTGTAGGGGCGCAGCATACTGCGCCCGGACAAAGAGGCAGACGATTGTCAGACACTCTCAAAGGGGAGTTACACTATGAAGGTGCTCGTTGTGGGAGGAGGCGGGAGGGAACATACCCTCGTTTGGAAGATCAGCCAAAGCCCACTCGTCAAAAAGCTGTTCTGCGCGCCCGGCAATGCCGGCATAGCTAAGCAAGCCAAATGCCTCGACATCGAGGCAAGTGATATTGACAAGCTCGTCAAGTTCGCCGAAAAGGAGAAGATCGACCTCACCGTGGTCGGCCCCGAGGCGCCGCTTGTCGATGGAATCGTCGACCGCTTGGCCGAGCGCGGGTTAAAGGTGTTCGGCCCGAATTCCGATGCCGCTCTCCTCGAAGGCAGCAAGGGCTTCGCCAAGAAGCTGATGGCCCGGTTCAACATCCCGACGGGCACGTTCCAGATATTCTCGGATGCGGATGAGGCAATCGAATTCATCCGTGACATGGGTGCGCCCATCGTCGTTAAGGCCGACGGTCTCGCCTCGGGAAAGGGCGTCACCGTCGCATTCGACGAGGAAACCGCCATGGCGGCCGTCAAGAAGTGCATCTGTCAGGGCGCGTTCGGGCGCGCGGGCCACAGGGTCGTGCTCGAAGAGTACCTCGAGGGGGAAGAGGTATCTGTTCTCGCCTTCACCGACGGGAAGAACGTCCTGCCAATGCCCGCATCCCAGGACCACAAGGCGATATACGACGGCGATAAAGGTCCGAACACCGGCGGCATGGGCGCCTATTCGCCCGCGCCGGTACTCAGCGATGACTTCCTGAAACAAATCGAAAAAACCATCCTCAAACCCACCATTGACGGGCTGAGGAAAGAGGACTGCGAATACCGGGGCGTGCTGTACTGCGGACTCATGATGACCGAATCGGGACCGAAGGTGCTCGAGTACAATGTGCGCTTCGGCGACCCCGAAACTCAGGTGGTCATCCCACGCCTCAAGAGCGATATCGTCCCCATCCTGCTCGCATGCGCCGACGGAGAACTGGGCAAGACAAAGGCGGAGTGGACCGACGAGGCCGCCGTATGTGTCGTGCTGGCATCAAAGGGTTACCCGGGCAACTATGAGAAGGGCAAACCCATTGAAGGACTCGACAAAGCATCAAAGATACCCGGCGCGCTCATATTCCATGCCGGCACGGCCACAAAGAACAAGAAAATCGTCACCAACGGCGGGAGAGTGATAGGGGCAACGGCGTTGGCCGAGGATATCCCCGCAGCGATCAAGCGGGCATACGAGTGCGTGGAGGCAATTCATTTCGAGAATAAGTACTGCAGGACTGACATCGGAAAGAAGGCGCTTGCGCGCCTCGGAAACAAGCGATAATGCCCGACCGCAAAACCAGCAAGAAACCTGTTTTGATTTTCATGGGCAGCGAGAACGACCATGAGGTCATGCGTGAGGCAGTGCTCATCCTCGAGCAGTTTGCCGTGCCGTGCGAAATGCGCGTCTCCTCGGCGCACAGGTCGCCGAAGCGCACGATTGCGCTCGCCGAGAAAGCCGCGCGCCAAGGAACGAAAATAATAATCGCGGGCGCCGGCGCCGCCGCACATCTCGCGGGGGTTATCGCCGCACACACCACACTGCCGGTCATCGGCGTGCCGCTGGATTCCTCTCCATTGAAAGGACTCGATGCGCTCCTGTCCACGCTTCAGATGCCGGCAGGCGTGCCTGTCGCCACCATGGCCGTGGGCAAGGCAGGCGCCCGAAACGCGGCGATTCTGGCTATCGAGATACTAGCGTTGCACGATGCGCGCCTGCGCGCCAAGCTCGCCCGCTACAAGAAGAAGCTCGCGCAATCAGTCGAACAGAAGGAGCGGTTGCTCCGGAAGTCAGCGAACAAATCCGACTGAACCATCCGAGCCCGAATATGCTGAAAGAAGCGATAGGAAAACTCACCGAGAGGAATAATCTCACTACCGACGAGGCCGCTTCCGCCATGACTGATATCATGAGCGGTGACGCCACTCCAGCGCAGATTGCCGCGTTCCTCGTCGCGATGCGAATGAAGGGCGAGACGGTTGATGAAATCACCGGATGCGCCCGCGTGATGCGCGAGAAAGTCACCAGGCTGAACCCGAAGCGTCGCCCCTTGATCGATACCTGCGGAACCGGCGGCGACGGCGCACACACATTCAATATCTCGACCACGGCCGCCTTCGTGGTGGCGGGCGCGGGTGTCGGCGTCGCCAAACACGGGAACCGCGGCATGTCGAGCCAATGCGGGAGCGCGGACGTGCTCCACGAACTCGGCGTCCACATCGAAGCGCAACCCTCTGCCGTCGAGCAGTGCATCGACGAGGTAGGCGTCGGGTTCATGTTTGCGCCGCTATATCACGGGGCGATGAAATACGCGGTCGGTCCCCGGCGTGAAATCGGCGTCCGCACGATCTTCAACGTTCTCGGCCCGCTCGCCAACCCGGCCTTCGCGGAAGCACAGGTGGTGGGAGTGTATAAGGCCGACCTCGTTGAGCCGCTGGCGCATGTGCTCAAGAATCTCGGCGTCCATCACGCCTTCGTCGTTTGCGGGACCGACGGACTCGATGAGGTGACGACTACGACGACTTCTCTCGTGGCCGAGACCGTGAATGATGCGGTGAGAACGTTCGAGTTCGACCCGGCCGACATAGGCATCAGGCGTTCGCGCCGCGAAGACCTCCTCGGGGGCGATATCGCAACCAATGCACGCATTATTGAAGACGTCTTGCACGGAGAGAAAAGCCCTCGCCGCGATATCGTGCTCCTTAACGCCGCATTCGCCCTCGTGGCCGCAAGCCGGGCGGCAGACATTTCCGAAGGAATAAGACTCGCCTCCGACTCCATCGATTCCGGCGCTGCAATGGAAAAGCTCCGACGCCTCAAAGAGGTTTCCTCACGTTGATACTCGATGACATACTCGCTCACAAGCGCCGTGAGGTCAGCGAGGCACGGAAGCGAAATCCCCTCACTGCGCTTCAAGAGCAGATTTCCGTGCGCGAGCACACTGCATTCAGTCGCGCAATCAGCGCACAAGGCCGCGTCTGTCTCATCGCCGAGATAAAGAAGGCGTCGCCTTCGCGAGGAGTAATCCGAGCTGACTTCGACCCTCTCGCGCTCGCACGCGACTATGCCGCCGCGGGCGCATCGGCCATTTCCGTGCTGACAGATGCCAAATATTTTCAGGGCGACCCCTCGCATCTGCAGACAGCAAAACTCGCATCCCGTCTGCCGGTGCTTCGGAAGGATTTCATTATCGACGAATATCAGATCTGGGAAAGCGCGGCCATCGGCGCCGACGCCATTCTCCTGATAGTGGCTGCACTTTCTGAGAGCCAATTGCGTGATTGCCTTGCATTGGCCTCGCGTCTTGCGCTCGATGCGCTGGTCGAGGTGCATGACCGCGAGCAACTTCGTACTGCGCTTGCGGCGGGCGCCCACATCATCGGCATCAACAATCGCGACCTAAAAACGTTCACGACGGACCTCGCGGTCACCCTTCGGCTTGCGCCGGAGGTGCCTCACGGGCATATAATAGTGAGCGAGAGCGGAATTCACACCCGCGATGATGTAAGGCGAGTGGCCGAAGCCGGTGTCAATGCAATACTCGTAGGCGAGGCCTTGATGGCCAGTCCGGATATTCCGGCAAAGATACGGGAACTCATCGGTGACCAGAGTTAAAATCTGCGGAATAACAAACCTCGATGACGCGCTCAATGCCGTCGAACAAGGCGCGGATGCGATTGGGTTTGTCTTCGCTCCGAGCGTCCGGCAAATAAATGAAGAGAAGGCGCGGGCGATTCGTGAACACGTGCCGCCCTTCGTTTCCGTCGTCGGGGTCTTTGTGAATTCGGAACCGCTTCTCGTCCGCAAGACGGCTGAGGAACTCGGGCTCGATTTCGTCCAAATCTACGGAACCGACAGCGCGCGCTTCCTCAAGGAATCGGGCATGAACCCGAGGCGGCTGATTCAGGCGGTTTCAGTCGCGTCTGAAGCCGACCTGGCAGCGATTGAGCGCACCGACGCCGCAACCATCCTGCTCGACACAAAGGTTGAAGGAAAAGCTGGCGGAACCGGCAAGACATTTGACTGGCGCATCGCTGCACGGGCGAAAGCTTACGGAAAGCCCATTGTTCTTTCCGGTGGGCTGAACCCGGACAATGTCATGCGCGCCATCGAGATTGCCTCGCCGCATGCGGTCGACGTCTCGAGCGGCGTTGAAGCGTCCCCGGGAAAGAAAGACCCGGGGAAAGTGAGAGAATTCATCCGGAGGGCAAAAGGATATGTTGCCTGATAGCGGCGGTCACTTTGGCCCGTACGGAGGCAAATATGTGCCCGAAACGCTGATGTCCCCGCTGCGCGAGCTCGAAGAAGCCTATCTGAAGTATAAAGAAGACCCGGATTTTCAGCGTGAGCTCGACTATTACCTCTCCGAATACGCGGGCAGGCCCACTCCCCTATTCTATGCCGAGCGTATGACACAACGCCTCGGCGGCGCGAAAGTGTATCTCAAGCGTGAAGACCTGTGTCACACCGGCGCCCACAAGATTAACAACACCATCGGGCAGGCATTGCTCGCCAAGAGAATGGGAAAGAGCCGGATAATCGCCGAGACGGGCGCGGGCCAGCACGGGGTCGCCACGGCCACGGTGGCCGCGCTATTCGGTCTCGAATGCGAGATATACATGGGCGAAGAAGACATGCGGCGTCAAGCGCTGAACGTATTCAGGATGCGCCTGTTGGGCTCGAAAGTGACACCGGTGAGCGCGGGCAGCATGACACTCAAAGATGCCATAAGCGAGGCCATGCGCGACTGGGTGACCAACGTCCGAACGACGCATTACATATTAGGTTCTGTCCTCGGCGCTCACCCGTATCCGATGATGGTGCGCGACTTCCAGAAAATCATTGGAGCGGAGGCACGGCAGCAGATTTTGGAAAAAGAGGGGAAGCTGCCGGCGTTGCTGATCGCGTGTGTGGGCGGCGGGAGCAACGCCATCGGCCTCTTTTATGAATTTCTCAAAGATAAAGAGGTTGCCATGATTGGCGTGGAGGCCGGCGGCCTCGGCATCGAGTCGGGCAAGCACGCGGCTCGCTTCGCAGCGGGCGAGTTGGGAGTGCTCCAGGGGTGCATGAGCTTCGTCCTCCAGACGGATGACGGGCAGATAGGGCTTACCCACTCGGTCTCTGCAGGTCTGGACTACGCGAGCGTCGGCCCGGAGCATAGCCATCTCCGAGACATGAAACGGGTCGAGTACACGAATGTCACTGATGAAGAGGCGCTCGAGGGCTTTCAGCTTCTGAGCAATATCGAGGGTATTATTCCCGCGCTGGAGAGCGCGCATGCAGTCGCGCATGCAGTGAAGATTGCGCCGAAGATGAAGCAAGACGAAAACATCATCGTGAACCTTTCAGGCCGCGGCGACAAGGATGTGCAGGTGGCCTCGGAAATTCTTGCGAAGAAACGATAATGAGATCAAATCGCATCACGGCAAAATTTGAGAAGCTCGCGCGGACAGGCAAGAAAGGGTTCATCGCGTATATCACGGCCGGCGACCCTGACCTCGAGGTCACGCGCAGGCTGGTCATTGAGTTTGACCGCATCGGCGTGGATGTCGTCGAGCTTGGTGTCCCATTTTCCGACCCGCTGGCCGACGGCATCGTGAATCAGCGGGCGGCCGAGCGCGCGCTCAAGAGCGGGACAACCTTGCAAAGAGTTCTCGATACCGTCAAGCAGATACGGCAGGATTCCCAAGTGCCGATAATTCTGTTCACCTACTTCAACCCGGTCCATCATTTCGGGCTTGAGCAATTCGTTGCGGATGCTTTGGAATCCGGCGTAGACGGCGCCCTCGTTCTCGATTTGCCGCCCGAGGAATCCAAGGACTATAAGAAACTGATGGATATGAAAGGGCTGTGCACGGTCTATCTGCTGGCGCCGACAAGCACGGACGACCGCATCGACCTCATTTCGCGTTTCAGCACCGGTTTCGTTTATTATGTCTCGCGCGAGGGCGTCACCGGCGTTCAGGAAAAAATGGTGGGCGGAGTCGCCGCAGTAGTCGAAAAAATCCGCTCTCGCTCGGGCAAGCCCGTGGCTGTTGGTTTCGGCATAGCGACGCCGTCAATGGCGGCGGAGGTCGCTTCGTACGCGGATGCCGTCGTCGTCGGGTCGGCAATCGTGCAAAGGATAGAGGAAAAGGGCACGGCGCCCGACGTCATCGAAAGCGTCTCCGGTTTTGTCGCTGAACTGGTCAAGGCAGTGAAGAGATGACTCGAACATCTGACGAAACGATAGTGCGCCTCGCGATCGAGGCTGCTCTTCAGGCTGGCGCTTCAGCCGCCGAAGGCTTCTTTAGCCGGTCAAGCTCGACGACTGTTGAGGTCAGCGGTGGAAAGGTGGAAAATGTCAAGGTTCGCGACGGCTCGGGCATCGGCGTACGCGTGCTCGTCGAAACCCGTCTCGGGTTCGCCCATACGTCCGACCTGAGCGATTCCGCAGTAAAGAAAACGGCGAAGGATGCCGTTGCCAACGCACAATCGAGCGCTCCGGACCCGTATAACAGGCTGCCAGCGTTCATCAGCGCTGACAAGTACAGGACTGAACTCGGTCTGGCGCCGCTCGATGAGGCGCTTGTCTCCGGCCGCATCGGAATGGAAGAGCGGATCGACCGAGCTTTGTCAATGGAATCCACTGCCCGCGCGTACGACAAGAGAATAGCAAAGGTTCGGCAGTCTTCCGTTTCGGATGCTGTTCACGAGAGCTACGTGAGCAACAGCAACGGAGTCGGGATACATCACAGAATCACTTCTTGCACCGCCAGCATTCTCGCCGTGGCCGAAGCGAACGGTGAGGCCTCGCAGATGGGCTGGGATTTCGAGCATTCGTTCGCCTTCAAAGACCTGCACGTTAAGCCCGTCGGGGCAAGAGCCGCCCAGCGCGCGTTGGAATTGCTCGGTGCTCGGAAAATTGAGACAGCCACCGTCCCCGTCATCCTCGACGCCCCCGTTGCCGGCGAATTTTTGGCCGCAGTCGGCCAGGCGCTCATGGCGGACCAGGTGCAGAAACGCAAGTCGCTCTTCGCCGGAAGAGTGGGCGAGAATGTCGCCAATGATGCAGTGACCATCATAGACGACGGCATGTATGAGAGGGGGATTGCGCCCGCTCCAGCCGACGGCGAGGGCGTCCCATCGCAGAAGACCGTGCTTATTGACTCCGGCACGCTCAAAGGGTTCCTTCACAATGCATATACTGCCGCCAGGGATGGAGTCGCCTCCACAGGCAACGGTGTGCGGTCCTCCTATGCGTCTTTGCCGGAGGTGGGGCCGTCAAATTTTTATCTCGTTCCGGGAACGGTCACGAGAACGGATTTGATTGCGGGTTGCTCGCGCGCATATCTCGTGACGGATGTCATGGGAATGCACACGGTGGATTCGGTCTCCGGCGACTTCTCGGTCGGCGCAACCGGCTTGTGGATTGAGGACGGCAAAGTCAAATTCCCGGTCCGAGAAACGACGATTGCCGGCAACGTGCGCGACGTCCTGCTCAACATCAAGGCTGTTGGAGACGACCTGAAGTTTTACAGCCGATTCGGGTCGCCGACGATTCT
>QZKI01000109.1 GCA_003598055.1 Candidatus Abyssobacteria bacterium SURF_17
TTCTCGCGCTTCTCTCGAAGGAGAATGCGGTCGCGCTTCCGCTCATCCTTACCCTGTTCGAGGTGATTCGGCCGGACGGGGCCAGTCGAGGGCCGGCCAGCGTAAGCATAAAGCGCCTTCTGCCAACCTATCTTCTCCTGGCCGTGTACTTTGTTTGGCGCTTTTCCATTGTACCGCATTCATCGACGCTTCCTGCGGGAGAAATGGAGCTCATGCACAGGCTCCTGACAGCCGCCCGTGCCGTGGTGTCCTATGCTTACGTCATGCTCTTCCCCCACAACATCGGCTTTGAGACGTTTATTCCCATCTCGACTTCTTCTACGATTCTGGAGGGGATGTGCGCAGCGGCGTTTCTCATTCTTATGCTCGCATTGGCTGCGCTGATTTTGAGGATTTCCCGCCGTGTGAGTTTCTTCATTCTGTGGTTTTTCTTGTGCCTGCTCCCCTTCTCTTATTTCTTCTTGTTTCATCCGGAACCGGCGTTCTTCACGCCTCCGCATTTTCTCTATTTCCCCTCCATGGGCATCGTTGCGCTCTGGGGGCTCGGGATCGCGAACACCGCACAAGCGACACCGCCTGAGTCAGGCGCCTGGCGAAGGAGGGCGCTCATAGTCTCTCAGGTCGTGATTATTTTCTTGTTCTGCGTCTCTGCTGTTCGCCGGAATGCACTATGGCGGGATGAAAGAACCTTTTTTTCTGCCATGAAAAAGTACGCTCCGGGAAGTCCCCGCATCCGCATTGGCATGGCCAATGTGCTTCTCGATGCTGGGCAATCCGGCCCTGCGCTGGCGGAATATGGGAAGGCCTATGAGCTCGCGCGCAGGCCGGAGAAAGTGCCGCCGACAGCCGCAGCGAGCACGGGACGGATAATTATTTCGAATTATTACGCGGGCGCCGCGCTCGCGGGCATGGGTGATGCGCATCTCATGATGGGAGAAACGCTTCAATCCATTGAGAGCTATGAGAGAGCGGCGCGGGAGAATGCGTTCGACGCGACGATTCATCTCAGGCTTGCTCATGCGTGCGAGCTCGCCGGACGTTTCGATGATGCGGTTGAAGGGTATGAGCGCGCCTTGAGACTGGACAAACGCCTGAGAGAGGCAAGCGCGCGTCTCGAGATAGCTCGGGCGAAAAGAGACGTCTATGAACAGGCGGAACAAGTGTACGAGTCAGCCCAAATGTACGGACAGCAGGGGTCAGCCGAGGCCTTGTATGGCGAAGCGGTGATGCTCCGCCTGAGCGGCCGGGAAGAAGCAGCGGCCGCTCTATTGAGACAGGCCCTCGAAAATGAACCTGCTCACTTCGGAGCCAACCTCGCCCTCGGCCAGATTCTCTCCGAAAGGGGAGACCACGTGGCTGCGTTCGGCTACTACAGCGCGGCCTTTGCCGCTCGGCCTGACTCGGCGCTTACGGCGCGCGAGCTGGCGATCACCAGTCTGGCGCTCCGCGACACGCTTATGGCAGAGCTATGGGCGGCCAAGGCATATGACCTCGAACCGGATGAATTTTACGAGCGCTTTCTGGAAGGTATGAGGCGGGAGGCAAGAAGGCAGGAGACAGATTCGTGAGTGCTCGGCTTGGGATCGAGCGCGCCAAGGCCGACGAGCTACTTCCTCGCACGTGAATCCATAGAACCCACACCTGTGCGATCGCAGAGCCGCCGCAGCGGGATGCGGGGCTGACTATTCCACCGTCACACTTTTCGCGAGATTCCTGGGCTGGTCAACATCAAGCCCTTTCATGGTCGTCACATAGTATGCCAGCAACTGCAGGGGGATTACCGTGAGGAGCGGGCTCAGAGCCTCATGCGTGTGCGGGACGCTGATAACGTGTTCACACTGCGCGGCCATTTCTTTGTTTCCCTCGGTCGCTATCGCAATGAGAATGCCCCTCCGGGCGCGAATTTCCTGCATGTTACTGACCATCTTCTCGTACACTCTTCCCGCCGGCGCGAGGCACACGACCGGGAAGGTGTCATCGATAAGGGCAATCGGGCCGTGTTTCATCTCGCCGGCTCCACATCCCTCGGCGTGGATATACGAGAGTTCCTTCAGTTTCAACGCGCCCTCAAGCGCGTTCGGATAGTTGTAGCTTCTGCCGAGATAGAGGAAATTGGGAGCATCGCTGAACTTGTGCGCGCATATTTTCACAACTTCGTGGTTGTCGAGAACGCTCTGCATCTTCCCGGGGATGAGGCGCAGCTCCTTGACGACTTCCCGAAAGTGTGGCTCCTCGAGCAAACCTCTCTTCCTTCCCAGAAAGAGCGCGAGCAGAAAGAGCGCGAGTATCTGAGCGGTGTATGCCTTGGTCGAGGCCACGGCTATCTCCGGGCCGGCATAAACGTACAAGGTCGCGTCTGACTCGCGGTCTATGCTGCTTCCCTCTACATTGATCAGCGAGAGCACCTTTGCGCCTCGCCGGCGGGCTTCCCTCACGCCGGCCAGCGTATCCGCCGTCTCGCCCGACTGTGAAATCGCTATCACCAGGGTGTCATCGGTGATGACGGGATTTCTGTACCGGAACTCGCTGGCGACGTCCACCTCGACGGGCAGCCGGGCGAATTCCTCGATATAGTATTTTCCCACCATGCTCGCATGACACGCGGTGCCGCAGGACACCATCATGACTCGCCTGATTCGGTCAAGCCCGAGCGTTTGAAGCCGGGCTTCCTGAAAATCTATCTCGCGTGAAGTGGGGGGAATTCTCCGCATGAGCACATCGGCGACCAGCGACGGCTGCTCGAAGATCTCCTTTATCATGAAATGAGGGTGACCCGCTTTTTCCATGTCTGACAGATTCAGCGTTATCTCTTTCACATTCGGCTCGACCTCATTGCCTGCAATGTCGCAAACCACCAGATTGTCTCGCCCCAATCGTACCGCATGGTTGTCTTCGAGATACACTACCCGCCGCGTATGGCTGAGCACTGCTGAAGCATCGGAAGCCACCAGGTTACACCCATTGCCCACGCCGACTACGAGCGGACTGCCGCACCGAGCTGCTACGATGGTATCGGGCTCATGAGCCGCAATCACCGCGAACGCGTAAGCACCTTTGAGCCTTCTCATTGAACTGAGCATCGCACGCAGCAGGTCGCCCGAGTAATTCTCCTCGATGAGGTGTACAACCACCTCCGTATCTGTCTCGGACACGAATCTATGTCCCTTGTCGAGCAGTTCTTGCCGGAGTTCGGTATAGTTCTCGATGATTCCATTGTGCACGAGCATGAACGAGCGGGTGCAATCGTGGTGCGGATGCGCATTTACCTCAGAGGGCACGCCGTGGGTCGCCCACCGCGTATGGCCAATGCCCGTTGTTCCGACCGGAGACTCTTTCTGCAGCCGTGATCTCAAGGCACTCAGTTTGCCGACTTCTTTTACGACATGAATTGACGACGCATTGAGCAGGGCGATTCCCGCGGAGTCATACCCGCGATACTCAAGACGCCTGAGACCTTCGATAATGATTGGAGTCGCCTGTTCCTTGCCGACGTAGCCGACTATTCCACACATGTGCCGCCTCTTTCATTCGTCGCGCACGCGCTGGCCGCGTGCAAAGATCCTACCGACATTGTCTTTATTTTAAGGTGTCATTTTATCCAAATCAGACACCTTTTGTCAAAATATTTTTCACATGGTCTCATTACAGGTGCAGAGGTCAGCCACTAGTCCAGAACGAGACTCGTCGAGGTGCTCGCGATGCCCTTGATGTGCCGCAATTTCTCGACGATGGTTCTCAGCAGTGTCTCGTATCCCGGCGATTCGATTACGGCGATGATATCCTGGTCGCCCGTCGTCAAGTCTGCCGACTTCACCTCGGGGAGTTTCCTGAGACTATCACACACTGCCCGCTCCATTCCGGTCTCCACCAGAATTTTCAAGTATGCCTTGGCCATTGTGTTCCCTCCTTCCCTATAAGCATCCATCCTACCTATGACTGGTTTCTTACGAGGAAACGTTCATCTGTGGGCCTGTCCCCGGCGAATCCGGCTTCTCGGTAACGTCTAACGGAGATGGCTTGTATCGTTCAGTCGAATGACCACGGGGTGCGGCCATCGTCCGAACTCAATGAGACTTATGGCAGCCACATCCTGCTGGATACGGCGGAAATCATTCAGTTCCAGCTTCATAATCCGGCACAGCAAACCCATGTTGCACAAGTTATGGCTGACCACGATCACGTTTCCGTCAGGATGCTGCCCGATGATTTTGTCAAGCGCCGCCCACGCACGGCTCTGCATCTCGCGTAACGACTCTCCCGATGGCAGCCTGAGGTCGGCCGGATCACGAAACCAGCGTTCGAGAAAATCAGAGTGCCGGGCAACGAGTTCGGTCAGTTTGAGTCCCTCGAATGCTCCCTGGTTCAACTCCCGCAGGGCATCTGTTGCCTGCACGGGTGCGTCGTGATATCTTGCAATTGTGCTGGCTGTTTCGTGTGCTCTCTTGAGGGTGCTGGAATAGAGCGCCTCGACCTTCAACGAGCTGAGGTGACGCGCGATCGCCCCGGCTTGCCATCGGCCTGTCGCATTGAGCTCGATGTCGCTGAACCCTTGGCACCTCCGTTCAACATTCCAGTCTGTCTCGCCGTGTCGTATAAGATAGAGAAACATACGGATTTCCTGCAATTGTCCTTTCTGTAGACGCGCCGAGCCGCTGAATCCCGCTTCTAATGAACGCGGCCCATTCTGCTGATGGGATTATATATGAATGAGACCCTCGACTCAATGAGCCTCATCGGCACAGGGCCGAACCACCGGCTGTCAAAGCTGTTCGGTCTGTTGTCACCCATGAGAAAGACGCGGCCATCCGGGATATGTATCGGCCCGAGATTCTCGGCGCTGTGATAGTGAACGTACGGCTCTTCGAGCAATCGTCCGCTGATGTAGACGGACCCTGCAAGAATAACGAGCGTCTCCCCGGGCAGGCCAACGACTCGCTTGACGTAATAATCTCCTTTGTACCCGCTCGTGAACACCACGACGTCGCCGCGCTCCAGCTCTGCGGACGCGATTTCAAAACCGATGATGTAGTCCGATCTCTCAAGCGTCGGCTTCATCGAATCTGACGGAACGAGATAGAACTTGATTCCCTTTACGTCAAACAGGACGATGACAGCTATGAGGAACGCCAACACCAGCCAGGGCGAGCGCCTGCTCTTCTTCATTTCCGTGTGAGATTTCCCGTCCGCTGTCGATTCGGCTGACGCATCATACCATGTTGGTCTGGTGCAGCATCAAAGCAGGGACCATCTCATTCCCTGATTGCGGAGATGCGTGGACTCCTCCTACTTGAGGCCGAGCCTCTTCATTTTTTTAAACAGCGTGTTGCGGTTTATCCCGAGTATTTCCGCTGCCTTCACTTGATTTCCGCTGCAACGCTCGAGTATTTTACTCAGCAAAGGCTTCTCAAGTTTTTCGAGCACGAGATGATACACATCTTGTTTTGCTGTCGTTGACTTGAGTTCCTGCTCCACAAGGTCGTCCCATGAGAGCTGTAAAAGTGTTGAATTCTTTGCCGCGCTCTTGGGGAGTGCAAGAGAGACATGCTCGGGCGTGATCGCCCGGTCGGTCCGCATCACCATTATTCTCTTGATGAGATTCTCGAGTTCCCGCACATTACCCGGCCAGTCGTAGGACTGAAGCAGGTCGATGGCGGCGGGGTCGAAGGCGCGCGGCTCCGTGTTCAGTTCGTCCACGAATCTCTGAATAAAATAGGCGGCGAGTTCGGAAATGTCCTCTTTGCGCTCACGCAAGGGCGGCAGGAAGATGGGAACTACATTCAGCCGGTAGTAGAGATCTTCACGGAATCGCCCTGTTTGTATTTCCATGGCCAGGTCGCGGTTCGTTGCGGCGATAACGCGCACATCCACCTTTGTCGTGCCCTGGCCGCCGACAGGCTCTATCTCATGCTCCTGGAGGACGCGGAGCAATTTCCCCTGCAAATCCAGCCCGATATCGGCGACTTCGTCAAGGAAGAGAGTGCCGCCATCGGCTTGCTCGAACTTTCCTGTACGGCTCGTCGTCGCACCGGTGAACGCTCCCTTGACATGGCCGAACATTTCGCTCTCGAGGAGATTCTCCGGGATCGCCACACAGTTCACAGGCACGAACGGCTTAGAAGCCCGTCGGCTGTTATAGTGGACAGCCCGGGCAACGAGCTCCTTGCCCGTCCCGCTCTCCCCTTGAATGAGCACAGTCACGTCCTTATCCGCAACGCGCCCAATGGCTTTGTAGACCTCCTGCATCCTCTCCGAGCTGCCGACCAGATTATTGATGTCATACTTGCTGCGGAGGTTTGCGCGAAGCTCCTTGTTTTCACGTGCGAGCGATTGCGTCTTGAGCGCCTTCTCAACCGTCAGTTCCAGTTCCTCGACGTCGAACGGCTTTGTCACGTAATCGTAAGCGCCCCATTTCATCGCCTCTATGGCGGTCATCATCGTGCCGTAGGCGGTGATGATGATAACGGCCAGGTCGGATTGGAGCAACTTCGCCTGGGCAAGCGCCTCGAGACCGCTCATTCCCGGCATCCTAATATCCATGAGAAGCACATCATAGCTCGACTCGCGCAATTTCGCGAGCGCGTCGTCGGCGTTTGCCACCGCCTCCGAGTGATATTTGGGCGGACCGAATGTCTTGCTCAATACCCAGCGCATGCTTTCATCATCATCCGCAATGAGTATCCGCGAGCGCATGTTCCTGCTCCTCCCTTCCTGCAGATTCCCTACAGGGCGGGAAACGACACGATGAAGGTCGTCCCCGTTCCTTCCTCGCTGACGACGTCGATTGCGCCGCCGTGTTCTTCCACGATTCGGTGCGAGATGGCGAGGCCGAGGCCTGTCCCGTTCTCACGCGTTGTGAAGAAAGGCATGAACAATTGCTCAAGCACTTGCGGTGACATGCCGCAGCCCGTATCATTTACCTCGACGATTACGAAAGCCGGGCCGGAGTTGTTGAAGCCCGCATCTTCGCGAACTGTAACGCGCAGCATGCCGCCGTCGGACATAGCCTGCAGAGCATTGAGAAATAAATTAAGGAATACCTGAGTGAGCTGAGCCGCGTCAGCCATTATTTGCCTCGTCTCGGCGGGCATCTTCTTGACGACGCGGACACGGCTTCTGTCCACTTCCGGCTTCAATAGCGTGAGCGCACGCTTGACGACATCTGTCACGCTCGTTGGAGCCATATCAGCCTTTACCGGACGCGCCAGGTCGAGAAGCTGTTCGACGGTCCGGTCGAGTCGGTCCACTTCGCGCACGATGACGCTTAAGAAGTCCGCAAGCTTCCTGTTGCGGCTCGTCTCACGGGCTAATAGCTGCGAGGCTCCCCGGATGCCGGCGAGCGGATTCCGCACCTCGTGCGCCACCCCCGCCGCCATCAGCCCCAACGCGGCAAGCCGCTGGCTCCGACGCATCTGTCGCTCGAGTCGCTTCACCTCGGTCAAATCCTGTATGTTTACAACGATTGCCTCAACAGGGTCCTCCCCCAGGATGGACCACGAAACGGCGACGGGCATCGGATGTCCGCTCGACCCGAATATGTGCGCTTCGAAGCTGGCTGCGGCATTCGGGTCATCATAGACCCGGTCAATGACATTCAGGATGCTCTTCTGGTCGGCAAACAAATTGATGTAATGTTTGCCAACAGCCTCGTCCCGCTTGAATCCAAAAATTCGTTCCGCGGCCGGATTCACCGACAGCGCCTGGCCGGTCGGGTCAAGGACGAGGACACCGTTAGGCATTCCGGCAAGAATACGGTCGGTCCGCTCCTTGAGCGCAATGATCTCGGCTATCGCTCCATGCACGCGAACGGCCTGCGCCACAATCGACGCGATTATGGTCAGCAGTCTCATATCGCTCTCGAGGGTGTCGGTGCTCGAGCGCACCTTGTCAGCGCTCAGCACGCCGATGACCTCATTCTCGAGCTTCAGGGGGACACACAGGAAGGCTATCTTGTCACGGTCAATGTTCTTTCTGGCTCCGGTTCGGTCGAGGAACAGCGGCTCCTTCCCGATACTTGGCACAATGAGCGGCCCCCCTGTTTCCACAACCTTTCCCGTAATGCCCTCTCCGATCTTGTACTTGCCTCTCTTGATCTCCTCCTCCGTGAGGCCATGCGCCACCCGAATGATGAGTTCCTTTGTCCGCGGGTCGAGCAGGGTAAGAGTGCCACGTTCCATTCCCAGGCGGGAGGCCAGAATTTCCATGATCTGCTGGAAGGTTTCGGACAGATTGTGCGAGGAGCCCAGCGTTTCAGCTATCGCAAGAAGAGCCTCTATCTCGGGCGAATGCAGGCGGCCGGTTCCTCCGGAAAGAGTACTGTCAGAATGGCTCATTGTTCGCGGGCGGGGAGCACTTCATTCATGCTTCCCGTACGGTAGCCCTCCAGATCAAGTGTCACATACGTGTAGCCCAGTCGCTTGAGCTCAGCGACCACCTCGGCGATGAGGGACCCTTCGAAGAAACGCTTGAGCTCCGTGGCGCCGACCTCAATTCTGGCGGTGTAGTCGTAATGACGAACGCGAACTTGGCGAAACCCTTTCTTGCGTAAGAGCTGTTCGGCCGCCTCAACCTGGCTGAGCTTCTCGGGCGAGATCGTTGTCCCGTACGGAAACCGCGAAGAGAGACAGGCGAGGGCAGGTTTGTCCCAGGTGGGCAGCCCCACCTGGCGTGAAAGCTCTCGTATGTCAGCTTTTGTCAATCCGGCTTCCATGAGTGGACTGCGAACATGAAGCTCCTCGGCTGCCTGCCTGCCCGGTCGGTGGTCGGCCCGGTCATCCGCATTCGAGCCGTCAACGACTGCGGCCAGCCCCTGCTCTTCGGCGAGCCGGGCAAGCTTGCCGAACAACTCCCGTTTGCAGTAATAGCACCGGTTTGGGGGATTGGCGACAAACTCGGGAATCTCGGTTTCCTCGGATTCTATCACCATATGTCGGGCGCCAATCTGTTCGGCTATCCGGCACGCTTCATCGAGCTCAGGCTTCGGATAGGTGGAGGATGTCGCTGTTACTGCCAACACGTTGTCATGCCCAAGCGTATCCACCGCCACCTTGAGGAGCAGCGAGCTATCTACCCCGCCGGAGAACGCGACAAGCACGCTCCCGAGGTCTCCAAGGATTTTCCTCAGTCTCTGTTCTTTCATATCAGCCGCCATCAATGCCTAAAAATTAAGCACCCGTCCTCTTAAATATAACAGCGCGGAAAAGGGATGTCAATTGCTCATTCGGTATCGTGCCGCTAATGACAATTCGCAGCCGCTCTCCCGCTCATTGAAGCAGCACGGGCATGCCCATGAGCGGCCAGACCAGCCATATGAAAATGCCGAGCACGGCCATGAGCATGATGGTGGCGGGAATACCAATCCTGAAGAATTCGGCTGAAGAAAACTGTCTGCTCTCGAAGGCGATGGCATTCGGCGCAGCGCCGACGAGCACGAGGAATGGCATACCCGCAGTGGCGAGTGAGGCGAACATGATAACTTCAGGGGAAACCCCGAGATAGCGAGCCATGACAAAGGCCACAGGCATCGAGATGGCGATCGCAGCGACATTCATGATGAAATTTGTCATGATGAGCACGAAGAATGCGATTGCCATGACGAAGACAAACCAATGAGCATTTTGGAGCAGGGCAAGCCCCTCGACGGCGATCCAGTTCGCGGCTCCTGTTTGCCAGAGGCAAAACCCGATGCTCATGGCTCCTCCGAAGAGCAAAATGATATTCCAGGGGATTTCCTCGAGGTCTTTAACCGTGAGAATCTTGAGCAGAAAGAACAAGACCGTGCACATAAGCATGACAGCGCTCTTATCGAGCGGTCTGAGCGCAGGTAGGAACGAACGGAGTGCCAGAACCAGGATAGCGGCCAATACGATTGTTAGCGCGAGCAGTTCGGTACGTTTCATGGGTCCCAGTCTTTCGCTGAGCACTTTCACCCGGTCGCGCAGGCCGGGAATGACCTTCTTCTCGGGAGGATACAACAGCATCGTGAGCGTCCAGAGGAGGATTATCATTACCCATCCAAGGGGAAGCATGTAGTAGGTCAACTCGAAAAACGTGACTTCGCGGCCCGCCATATCCCGAAAAAATCCGATCGCCACAGCGCCCCTGGCGGCGCCCAGCAAGGTGACGATACTGCCGGCCCCGCACACATATGCCATTCCGATGAACAATCCCTTTCCAAATTTCGTTGGGGCCGTATCTTCCTCGTACAGGCTGTAGATGGCCATCAGCAGCGGAAACATCGCGGCGGCGACCGCAGTATGGGCCATCATCAGCGTGAGCACGGCGATCATGGTGAAGCAGCCGAGGTAAATCATACTCGTTCGCTCACCTACCAGCGTGAGCATCTTATACGCCATACGCTGCGTCAAGCCGGTTCTGGTGAATGCCATTCCGATGACCAGGGACGCAAAGATGAACCAGACCGACGGGTCCATGAAATCGGTGAAGGCTACCTTGGGGTCGCGAATGAGAAAAAGCGCCTGAATGACGGCTACAGCGACGCTTGTAACTCCAATAGGGATTACCTCAAAAACCCACCACGTGACCGCAAGCGCGAACAGGCCAATCGCTGCTTTTCCCTCACGGGTCAGTTCGAAATGCTCGCCTAATGGGTCTATCGCGTCCGGCCACTGGGGGGAGAGGTAGATGACTGCAAACAGGGCGATTCCCAACATGACAAAAAACAGTCTCTTCCAATCAACATTCCTGAGGACTTTCGACCGATACACTTCCTGGGGTATGAGCCGTCTCTTGTCTGGAGGCGCATGGGGCTCCCGGTTTTCGGTCGCTACGCCGGGATACGTGCCTCTTTCCTCAGACATAGAAGCATCCTTTCTCCTCCGGCGCTCTGGATCGGGGTGTATCAGAGC
The DNA here is from genome assembly GCA_003598055.1 of Candidatus Abyssobacteria bacterium SURF_17. Taxonomy (GTDB): domain Bacteria; phylum Abyssobacteria; class SURF-5; order SURF-5; family SURF-5; genus SURF-17. The sequence continues at coordinate 10,866 of QZKI01000109.1, forward strand.
AAGATCTGGGCCACTTCGTGCAGCGCGTCCACTGAGCGGACTACGCCTACTACCCTCCCCTCTTTGAGAACGGGGAGAAGGCTCAGGTTGTTATCCACCATTTCGTAGATGACCTTCATGATGTGGTCATCATAGTCAATCGTCTCTGCAACGGGAAGCATCACATCGCTGACTGGTTGATTTGCCCGCTTTTGCAGGCCCTCAAGCGTCTTCTCATACGAAAGCTCAGCCAGATTCGGGTCCATCCGTACATCGAAGAGTTTCTTGCGGTAGTCCATCGGCTTGCCTGATAGGAAAGAGGGCTCCAGTGCTCGCAAAATATCACGGCGTCGGACCCATCCAACGAGCTGGTTCGCCTCGTCGAACACCAGCACGACGCGCGGGAGAGATTTGCGTCCTTCAACCTCTATCTGCGACTTCTCCATCAAGGCAATCACATCACGGATCGTCGTTGACTTTTGTATGTGCGGGTAGTTCTCCAACGGAATCATTATTTCCCCGGCTCGTTTTGCCTTTATCATCTCAGCCCCCTCCTGAATCTGTCCCGTAATTTGAAATTTTGGATGATATTCCTGTAGGAGCGGCCCCGCGTGGCCGTCCCTACAATTGCGGAACAGCTTCTTCCCCCGCCGTCCTGTCCGTCTCAATCGGATTAAACAATGTGGCCGATGACCTCATGGAGCACATCTTCGGCGTATACCAGTCCGACAATCTGTCCGTCGCGCACCACGGGAACAAAGGTCAGACCGCGGTCTATCATCAAGTAGATGGCCAGGAGCATGGGATCATCATGGTCCACCGTCGCTTGAATAGGGATCATGAACTCGATGATCTGCCGCTCCAATTGGCTACGGAGTTCCTGAATAGCCCGCTCCGCCGAAAAGCCCAGTCGAAAAAGGTTGAAATCAGCGGTCACTTCCGCGCTCGTGGGGTAGTAGTTCTTGAGCCTCTCCGGCACGACAGCCGACCGTAATCCTTGCAGAATCTCATGCTGGCGCACAATTCCCAAGAGCTGGTTTCGCGCGCTGAACACGAGGATCAGCCAGGGCATGGGCTTCTGGTTGGGGCGTCTCACCCCTGCGTCTTCCATTTCTGCAAGCGCTTGACGCAAGGTGAACCAGTAGGGAATGTAGGGGAATGCTTCCAATGGCATCATGATGTCGCCGACGCATTTCATCTCCATGGGCTAATTCTCCAGACCGAGCTTCTTGACAAAGTCATTTAGGTACCAGCGCGCTCGTGCATCGCTCGAAAGGGTCAAATCAAGCTGCTTTGTCAAGATCGTGATTCTTCCGAGCAGGTGGAGACGATGCAGCATTTCCTCCGGTCCTTGGTAAGCGGTCGTGGTATCGAGGAAGTCGCCTTCACTGAAATTCTCGAAACCTACCCGCCGGAGCAACTCGCAAATCAGCCAAATGCGCCGTATCCGCCGCTCCAGAGGCGCGCCGCCAAGCTTGAACTGCATGCGAATGTAGTTCTTCTCCGGCGCCGTCGTCACCAGAGCCTCTATCGTCGAAAAGTGGTAACCCATCCGAAGGTTGAGAAGCATATATTCCTTGCTCAAGAACGCGTAACTGTTTTCGGAAAATTCCTGGTAATGGCCCGCACTGATGTCGGTGCCCACGACAGCCAGAAACCCCTTCAGGTCTCCCTGTACGGGACGCGACGGCCAGCCTTCCTGGAGGATGCCCTCCCATAGAGCTTTCATGGGGAGCGACTCGATAGCGTTCTCCGGAACCCATCGTTTCCCCTGACCTCCCAGGTAGTCTTTGTCGAGATAGATGATATTTATCACGAGCGGAATCTTCGTCTTCAATCGCAGCCCGATGTCATCTTTGTGGGAAGTTCCCTTCAGAGCCGAGAAAATCTCTTCCATGGATTTTTGATGGATAAACCGGAGAATATCATGCATCGACCGACAATTTTCCGGTGTGAACTTCGGGTCGCTCGGATGAATCACGCTCAGCCGAGTGACTCGCTCGATAATACTTTCTAATGCCGCCATCGCACTCGCATCTTCCGGAGCAGGAGTGGCTTCTTCCTTTGGCGGAATCCACTCTGGATGGCTTCCGTCATAGATGACTCCATTGCTCGCATCTACCGTAACGAGGCGGCCTGCCGCTATCTCGGATGCCTGCGGCATTCCGACAATGGTGGGAAGGGAGAGTTCCCGGGCCAGGGTGGCCAAATGGCTGGCGACACCCCCGACCAAGGTGACCAACGCACTCATTCTGTCCATTACCGTGACGAGCTTGGGGGAAGGATTCGGGGCAATGAGCACTGCTCCTTGGGGAACTTCCTCCAGGTCCGAAACCGACCTGAGATGGAACACCGGACCTGCTCCCACTCCGTAGCAAATGGGCGTTCCTCCCTCGAGTAAGACCGCGGAACGGAATTTCTCGGGTATTTGTACCTTTGCCATTGGCTGGAGAAGCTTAAGCGGCCTCGCCTGCAGCAAGAACAAGGTCCCCGACCTATCAATAGCCCATTCAATATCCTGGGGTCCTCCATAATGCTCCTCGACCTTCAGCGCATACTCCGCCAGCAGGCGCAATTGCTCCTCGCTGAGTGAGGGCCTTTGCTGGTCGGACTCCTCAATCGGCTTCTCGGCCACGCCTCCCTCAGGACGCATGGTTAGCTGAACAGGCTTTCGAGCCACACGCGAGAAGACCACGTTCTTATCTGCACGCGATACGTGGAAAACGTCCGGGGTAAGCGTGCCATCTACAAGATAGCTGCCGAGCCCGAAAATCGAATTTACGACAAGGTATGCTCCCGACGGATTCATCGGGTCTTGTGTATACACCACACCGCTCGCCGCCGCGTCAACCATTTCCATGCATACGACGCCCATTGCCAAATCCATCTCGGAAAGCGCGTGCCTGAGGAGGTAAGAGATCGCAGAGGGAGTGAATTTGCTCGCGAGAATGTCCTTGTAGCGGTCGAGAAGCGCCTCACGCCGAACATTAAGAAATGTGATGTATTGGCCTGCGAACGTAAAGGTCCCGTCTTCTCCGACGGCGCTCGAGCGCAGCGCGAATCTGCCCTGAGAGCTGCGGGATGCAAGGTCGTCGAAGGCGGAGCAGATGGCGGACGCCAGGTCCTCGGGAACTTGTCGGAAGTTCACCATTTCCCGAATGTCATCGCTCACTATCTGCAGATGCTCATAGCGGCGAATGCGGACATTTGCAAGGAGCTTCTTGATGCGGTCCTGTAGTTGATTCGCCTCGATGAAGTGCTTATATGCCCATGCACTGATGGCAAAGCCGTCCGGCACCGGCATGTCGGCGCGTGATTTCAGCTCTCCCAGGTTTGCCGCCTTCCCGCCGACGGACAGCAGACGGGTCTTATCCAGTCGGTCGAACGGTATTACAAAATCATCTTTTGGAATCGGCTGCGTTTCCGGCAGCAGACTCTCTGCATCCCGCAATATCGAGTCAAACTGCGACCGGAGAGGAATGTAAGCCTGTCCGCCGAGTTCGATCATGCGCTCGATGACCTCACGCACTTCCTCCTGGATTTGTACGAAGTCATCCCACAGGGAATCAATGCTGGCAAGCTGGCGGTTCTGTTGCCGTTCTTCCAGGCGGCTGATAGTTTTCAACACCTGGTTGTGGGAATCGAGCAACGACTGGAACACTGAGAATTTCTCCTGAATCTTCTTCAGGGTGGCCAGTCGCTCTTCCTGAGGTCTCCCGAAAAGTTTCCTCAACAATTTCATGAATGCTTTAGATTCACCTCGCCGCCTGCGCTTTCAGGGCCTTTTCTTTATTGAATCCCCGAATCATCAGCACAATGATGATAAGACACATGGCAAGCGCTGCTCCCATCACGCAGTATGCGGCCGCGGTGGTCAAATTAAATTGTTTCAGGGTCACAGAACAGCCTGCCAATACTATCATGATGGCAAACAGCAGTCGGATGCCATACCCGTGGATGTACTTCACGGCGGTCACTCCAAGCTGTGCGCCTATCGATGCGCCTACCAGCATGACGATGGCGGCGATGATTTCCACCCGCGCCTTGAGCGCATACGTGAAGCAGCCGTAGGCGCCGGTGAACACCACGCTGAACAGGTCGGTGCCCACCGCGATGGCCGTCGGACAGCCGAGGAGATAAATAAGCGCCGGCATCCGGATGAAGCCTCCACCCACTCCAAGGAACCCGGAAAGCCAGCCGGTGAAGAAAAATACGCCCAGCACGGTCCAGAGCGAAACCGTTACGCCGGATACCGGGAACGTGACCATGGGCGGCAGATCCCATTTTTTCTTCGCCGGGACCGCGGGGCCGCCCTCCATCTCCAACGCCTCATGCCTGGCGCGCCGCTTGTCCTTGGTGAAATAATCATAAAACATGTAGATGCCCAGTCCGAAGAGCAAGAACATGTATGCATAGCGTACCACCGGGCCTGCAATCCCCCGGGCAGTGAGCCACATCACAGTGCGAGCGCCCCCTTCCACTCCAAGCACTGAACCCACAATGGAGTAAAGGCCGAGCTTCACATCGACGTTCCCCATCTTCCCATGCTTGCGCGTGGCAACGATGGATTTTCCAAAGATATGCGCAAGGTCAGTCCCAATCGCATACGCCATATTGAACCCAAAAATGTTGAGGGCCGGCGTCACCACCCATGCACCCCCAACACCGAAGAATCCGCCCAACACTCCAACCGAGAAACCGATCGCCAGAAGTATCAGGATATTAAAATGGATTCCGGCAATCGGCAGATAAATGTCCAATATCCCGTTGTCCATGTCGCTATAACCCTTTCTTGCCGAGAGTCTTTCGTGTCGATGTCACTCTTTGTGTTCGATTTTTTCGACTTCCATGCCCATCGCTTTGAGAATTATGTCGGTCCCAAAGGCGATGACCACCCCGACTACAGCCATGAGAACCGTGCAATAAATGGCGTACAGCCAGAGGTTCTCATTGTAGGCTCTCGCAAAGAAAAGGTTGATTCCACTCAATCCTTCTAGAGGCACCTTCCTTTCAAGCGCTTCGGGTGTATCCAGACCTTCTCCGCCCGCCAGAACAAGGCGAGGCACGAGTTGCATCAGCAGTGCCACTGCCGACGCGCAAAGAATCTTCCATCTCCTCATCTTCTCTCCTCCTGTGTCTCCACAAGTATTTGCTTACCAAGACGCGCGCCACCCACGTGGGGCGTGCGCGATACCACGCCCGCGTGCCGGATGAACCGATTACCAGCCTTTGCTCTTCAAGATATTCCGGATTCGTTCCTCGGCCTGTTTCTCTTCGAGAACCATCTTCTTGATTTTTGCTTCTTTAATCTTCTCTATAAGCGTCGCGATATTCGCCGGTTTCTCCAAAAAGTCCGCCGCCCCCAGCTTCACTGCCTCGACCGCATTCGGGAGCGTTGCGTGGCCGGTCAGCATGATCACCTGAAGATTCGGGTTGACCTCGCGAAGGCGTTTCAAGGTCTCGATGCCGTCCATTCCGGGCATCATCATGTCCAGGATGACTGCGTCGAAATCCTGCTTTTCTGCCTTCTTTATAGCCGCAGGACCGCTCTCGGCAGTCTCTACAGACATCCCCCTCGATTTCATTCGTTCGGAAAGAATAAGGATGAATTCTTCCTCATCGTCCACGAGCAATATCTTGTCGGCTGGCATGAGACCTCCTTGTCAGTTCGCTGGCCTCTCTATCGATTTGGGAAGATGGAGCATCAGCGACTGCGTGTCATTGCCAGCAGGGCTGGCTTCCATGGTCCCGCCCAGGTCTCTCATCAACAGAGCAAGGAACGATAGCATGGATTGGGATGCTTCGGATCCGTCATGGGTAGGGCCGGTAACGGTAATCTTCGCGCCCGCATCCTCCTTGCCGAACGTGAGGGTGATTTTGTCATTCCTGCGTGAACCCGAGAAAGCAAGCTCGATGCAGCCAACGATTGCCTGCTGCATGCTGAACGGATTGCTCCGTATGGGCAAAGACACTTCCGGCAGCTCGGCTTCCAAGGAAACGCCTTTCAGAGTCGCAAGACGCTGCGCGATGGTTGTAACCTGCTCCAGGAGCTCCCGTAAGTCAAAGTCCTTCACCGGCTCATCAGCGCTGTGAGCAAACCGATTGAGCCGCTTGATGATCTGTTCTCCCTTTTTTACGTTCTTTGCTATCCTCTCCGAGATTGTTTTGACCTTCTCCTGGTCGAGCGGACGCCCCTTCTCCGTTCCTGCGAGCAGGTCATCCAGCAGGCCCGAGAGTTCGCCGATGATGGCCACCACATTGTTTATCTCATGCGAGAGGCTGGCCGTGATGACAGCGAAAAATCCCAACGCCTTCTCGCGCATGAGCCGCATCCGCTGTTCCGCGCCCGGACCTTCCCCGAGGGTGCTCATGATGAGCCGCCGGCGGCCTCCTTCATTTTTTTCACCAGCTCTTCGATGTCGGTGGGCTTGACAAGGTAGTCGAAGGCGCCTTCTCGTATCCCGATCTCGCTCTCCTTCTCGGAGCCGCGCCCCGTTAACAAAATGATCTGCACCCGCGGACGGAGCTTCCGTATCTTCCGCATTACCTCTAGGCCGTCCACCCCTGGCATCTTAACATCGAGCACGATGACATCGTATTCGTTGGTCTGCACCCTGTCGAGCGCATCGGCTCCTGTGAGCACGGCGTCGGCCTCGATCCCTCTGAGCGCGAGCCGCTCCTTGAGCGTGGAAACCAGCTCCTCTTCATCATCAACCAGCAAGACCCGCATCTGGTCCATTGCTCGCCTCTCCTAAACCGGGGATTTGTGAGCGGGCAGCGTGACGGTAAAGCTGGTCCCTTTTCCAACCGCGCTCTTCACGCTGATATTCCCCCCGAGTTTTTCGACAATACCATATGTTATCGACAGTCCTAGGCCCGTGCCGTATTCCTTCTTTGTTGTAAAGAAAGGCTCGAATATGTGCTTAAGGTTCTCCTCGGAGATTCCGCGGCCGTTGTCAGTGATAGTAACAGATACGGCGTCGTCGTTCTCTTGCCGGAGTGCGATGTCAATAGCACCGCCGCCCTCCAGCTCCTCAACCGCATTGTTGATGATATTCAGGAACGCCTGCTGGAGCTGGCCGCGGTCGCTCTGAATCGAGGGAATCCCGCCATCCGCATGAATGTTGACCGATATATTCCTGTAGATAGCCTCCTTTTCCAGGAAGCTGAGAACTTCCTTGAGGAGGACCTCGAGGTCGATTGTTTCTATCTGCACATCCATTCGCTTTGCAAAACCGAGCAGACGATGCGTTATCGTGCTGCAGCGTTCCACGGACCTGAGAATAGATTCGACAAGCTTCAGAAACTTCTCCCTTTGCGGAAACTCTTCCGAAAGCTGGATGAGGTCTTTCGCCAAGCCAGCCTTCTCGTTGATGATTGCAAGCGGATTGTTCACTTCATGCGCCACGCCCGCCGCCAACCTCCCGATCGATGCCATCTTGCTCGTGTACTGGATGCTGTGGAGCGTCTTCGCCTGCCTGATGTCCGCCTCGCGGATGCGTGAGACCAGATACGATGACGTCCCCATGATCAGCAGCACGATGACCACGATGCTCAAAATGAGAAACCCGACGAGATTACGGCGCAGCGTAAACCAGTTCTCCATCAGCGTTCCGGGCTCTTTCATGAGGACGACAATGAACGGAGAGAGGTTCACGTAGGCGTAGCTCATAATGTAGGAATTCCCCCTCCTGTCAACGATTTCCTGGACTTCCGGATTCTCCGAAAAAGGAGGAATTGCGATGGGAACCGTCTCCAAAACATTTCCGTAGAACCGCGACGGAGTCTGCAGCACGCCCTCCCGGTTCGTGATGAAAGCATCGCCTCCGGGCCGCATTGCCAAAGATTGTATCTGTTGGTCCAATATTGCAGTATCAATTGTTGTCCGAAGGATGTAAAAATCCCCGTTATCCTTCTCGTATTTCACTGCAATCACAAAATGGGGGAATTTGCGATACCCCATGAACACATCACTCACATAGACGCCTCTGAGCACAACCTCGTGGAACCAGTCCGTTTCCTTATAGTTCATCCCCCCGAGCGCATACGGGCCTACGTAGGTCTGCTGTATCCCCGCCGAGTCAATGAGGCCGATGTCGACAAATCCTCCGAAAGACCTCCGCATGTTCCTGAACACGAGCGTGAGCTTCTCCTGGTCCGTTAACTCCTCGAAGGACTTGTCATGGATAATGAAGTCAAGCGCCGCCCAGCGTTCCTCAAGGAAAAATTCCAACGAACGCTTGGTTGTGAGTGCGAGGCGAACGAGGGGACGGATGGTCTCTTGCTTGAACGCCTGGCGGTTGGAATAATAGTCGAAGACCGTCATTACGATGAGGGGCGTTAATGAGACGCCCGCGGTGATGAGAACCGAGAACTCCCACAGACGACAATAGCGTGACCTCCTCCCTCCTCCTTCCGTGTCCTTCCA
>QZKI01000059.1 GCA_003598055.1 Candidatus Abyssobacteria bacterium SURF_17
GGTGCTGCCGTATGTGTCCGTCGCGGCGAGACCAGGCGCTTTGTGAGATGTCACGCATCTTGTCGAGTTCTTCCTGGCGAATGTGGCGTCTGACGGTGCCAATTGGGGTCAGGTCTTGAAATTTGACTTGAGTGATCTCTCGCCAAGTATTTTATGAAGAAGAACAGTGGATTAGGGAAGCAAATGGGTCGTGTCTACACTTTTGATAAACTCGGCCATCGCCCATCATCGAAAGGTTCACTGAGTAATGAGGTTCAAATCTCTAAGCTTGAATCTTTGGGCTTGCCAAAAGACGGTTTCGGGTTCCGCGTTCAGGGTTCCGGGTTGAAGTTCACGGTCTGCGGTACGGTTTACAGTTAAGAAGCATTCGCGCGATTCGTATCATTTGTGACATTCGTGTTCCCATTCTTTTTCTTCCTCCGCGGCCTCTGTGGTCAAAGACAGTTTCTTTCTTGTCTCTGGCTTCTGGTTTTTGAATCTGTGTCCATCTGTGTTCATCTGTGGCGAAGAATTGGTTCCGAGTTCCGAGTTCAGGGTGCCGGGTTGAAGAATCCGTGTCAATCCGTACTACTCCATTGCATTTTCTTTAATTTCTGTCGTGATTTTCAAAAAGCATGGCGTCGTAAGTCTTTGTCATAAAATGTATTCCCGCTTTCGCAGGAATGACGTTTATAGGCTTCGTCTCGATGGTTTTTCTTTAATCCGTGTTCATCCGTGTGAATCCGTGGTTCCATGGTTTTGTTGTTTTTATTCTTTGGTTGCGGCTATGCTGCGCCGTGAAATCAGTGGTTCCCCTTGTTTCTTCTTTTGCTTTGTTTGCGGCTGCGCGGGTCACGTGCCGAGGGGGGTCTTGCCGGAGGCGCGGAGTTTGCGGAGCTGGTAGTCGGCGTCGAGGCTGCGCGGGGAATGAGGAAATAACTCTATGAGCAGGTTGTAGGCGGCTTCGGCGCGCGCGAAGTCTTTCAGCGGGCCGGCAAAAATCTCGGCCATCTCGTACAGCAGCTTGTCGAGGCCGCGCATCTCGGCGTCGGGCTGGAAGGCCGCGCCCATGATTCCGAGGGCGTGCCCATATTTCTTGAGGCGCGCGAATCGGCGTCCGATGATGAGGCGCTCGGCGTTGTCGGGCGGTTTGTCGCGTGCGGCCATGAGGCCAAGGTATGCGGCGGCAGCTTGGGCGTCGTCTTTTTGCTCGAGCGCTTTTCTAAGCGATTGCCGGAAGTGTTTGCGGGCTTCGCCCGGGTTGTTCCTGCCAAGCTCGAATCGGCCAAGTTCGCCGAGGACAAGCGGGTTGGACGAGTCGAGTTTCAGGGCGGAATCGAGCCGCTCGGCCGCGTCTTTGGTCTTGCCTGCTTTGAGAAGGTCGGAATATTCCTCGATAAGAAACGTGAGTGAGCGCTGCTGCAAGTGTTTAATCAAAGCGCTCGAGTATTTGAAGATTGCGGCGACTGCCGCTCCGAAGGCGAACCCGCCGATGTGCGCCCAGAAGGCGACCGAGGCTTCGGCAGTCTGGGGCGAGAGCCAGAGTGCGTTCACGAATTGCAGGATGAACCATGAGCCCAGCACCCAAATGGTCGAGAGGGTGATGGACGTGGCGTAGCGCATGGTGAAGGAGAAGTAGATGCAATAGACTTCTTCCCACGGATACAGCAGCATGTAGGCGCCGAGGATGCCGGAGATGGCGCCGGATGCGCCGATGCACGGGACGTCGGCCATGTATTCGGGCGTGAGGCCCATCTGCAGGAATGCGCCCGCGATGCCGCTCGCGACGTAGAGAAGCACGAACACCGACCGGTTGAGGTGCTGCTCGATTGCGCGGCCGAACAGCCAGAGGAAGTACATGTTGCCGATGATGTGCAGCCAGCCGGCATGGATAAACATGGAGGTGATGAGCGTGAGGGCGTCGAGGCGGTCGGGACTGAAGCCGAAGTCGTGGTATGCCATTTCGAGGACCGCGCGCGGCAGCAACAGCATCGAGATAAACACGATTGCGTTTGCGGCGATGATGACGCACGTGAAGAGCGGGAATTTCTGGATTTCGGTTTCTATTTTGATGGGAAGAAGCATAAGTTCGGAACCACGGATTACACAGCGCAGCAAAGCCGCAACCAAAAACTGTCATTGCGAGTGAAGGGCCGCAGGCCCGAACGAAGCAATCTCTCTGTTGGTATCTCCAATGTTGGGAATGAGATTGCTTCGGTCGCGTTGCTCCCTCGCAATGACTACGTCGGAAGAATCACGACAAGAATTCACGAAACTGAACGTTAGTACTACGGATTTCACGGACTCAAGCAAGACTTTTTCATCCACGAAGTTCACGAAGGGGGATTGCTTTTTCAGTTTCTCCCTTCGTTTTTCGCCTTGCTCCTTTCGCCTGTTATTCCTTTGCGTTCTTGTGCCTTGGTGCCTTTGTGGTGAAAAAACCTGGGCTATATGTGCAATCCTTAATCGAAATGGGTTATGACGACGCGTTCTTCCGGTTCAGGACTTTCTTCCGGGAGTTCCTTCGGCTGTTCGAGGGCCGAGAGTTTCTTGAGCTCGTAGGCGGCCTGTTCGGCGACCTTGGTGTTGTGCGCGCCCTGCATTGCATGCGAAAGATAGTAGCGTGCCTCATTGGTGCGCGAGAGTGAGAGAAGGATGCGGCCGATATGGAGATGTGTCTCGGCCTTAGCCGACTCGAAATCGAAATCGGTGCGCGTGTGGTGTCGGATTCGGGTCTGGTAGTTGTATGCGCGCTCGGGGCGCGCCATGATATCCATTGCGCGGCCGAGCGCGTCGGGCACGAACTTGATGTCATTGAGCAATCGCCGATATGTCTGCAATGCCTGCTGAAGCTCGCTTTTTTCCTGAAGCCTTGCGAGATGGAACCCTGCGATGACGGGATACGTCTTGTCATCGCCGGGCAGCTTTGCCAGGCTCTCGTACAGACCGCGTGCGTAGGCCTCCTCGCCCATTTTTTCGAGGATCCGGGCCCGCGCGAGGGTGAGCGCATGCTCTTCCCATCTTCCCACTGTGAGCGGTCCCAGCTTTTCATAAGCGGAGCGCGCGCGCTCATACTCGATGCGGGCTTCGTCTTGGCGGCCGATTTCGTGGAGCGCGTCGGCGTACGCTTCGATGCGGTCGGCTTTCTGGACATAGAGAAGGATCGCGAGCCGATGCTGTTTTTCGGCTTCTGCGGTGGTCTGCGGAACAGCGCCGAGGAGGCCGCGGCGATGAGTCCGCCCGAAGCTGATGAAGGTGCCGCTGAGCAGCGCCGTGAGCACGAGCGCCACGACGAGAGGATGTGTGAGGAGTCGCGTGGCGGCCGAGGCGGCTCCTGTCCCTCCGAGCGCTTTATCGACGGACCCCATGCACCGCGCGCAGAGGAGGCGGTTGCGGCGAACGCTCGCGCATGCGTGGCAGATGTCGGCCTTGCACGATTCGCAGATGGCGACGGCGGCGCGGTCGGGATGATAGAGGCATGTATAGCGGGTGACTATCTCGGCGCGACCTTTGAGGAGATCGTGAATATAGTTAGAGCGGTTCAAGGCTTAAAGTTCAAAGTTCAAGGTTTACGGTTCACAGTTGGCTTCCTGAGAAGCTGCCAAATGTGGTCATTGCGAGGGAGCGAAGGATCTCAGACCCAAGCGACCGAAGCAATCCCAGCTCACGTGTCGCGCAACAGGAGATTGCTTCGCCATCCCGCGAAACGCGGATGACTCGCAATGACGGGGGAACTGAGGGTACTAATCCCCCCTCAGAGACTGTCCCGCAATTGGAGACGCAATGCAGGGGTACACCGCGCCGTGCCCGTGCAGCCAAATCCCCGTTTCTTGTAGGGGCGCACGGCCGTGCGCCCGTACATCCCCATTGCGGGACATTCTCTTCACCCCCCTTTAGAAAAGGGGGGATTCAAGGTTCACTGAAATCGCGCCCCTAATACAGAGAAATGCCCACGAGGCGCGGGGGCGGCGGTTCGTTAGCCGCGAAGGTCAATGCCGCTGTGTGTGATGTCACGATTGCGACGTAGTCGGTCAGGCGGAGGTCTGACGCGTACCCGTCTATCCCTGCTTCCCAGAGCTTCTCGCCTGTCGTTGCGTCATACGCCCCGAGGTTCGATATCGTCTTTGTTATTTCGCTCGAGTCGACGGATGGGTCGAGCATCTGGAAGCGCTCGAAATAGCGCAGCGCGTACAGTCGGCCTCCTGCGAATTCGAAGTCGCCCGTGATTTTCGGTATTGCCCAGCGTTTTTCGCCAGTCTCGATGTCGATTCCGTGGAGAACCATCTCGTAACTGGTTCCGGCTGATTTCAGCGCTTTTTTGAGGAGGTCTTCCGAGCCCTGCCACCGTTTGGTAGGGATGCCTTTCCGCATCTCTTTCTCGACTTTGGCCGCGCCTGAGACGTAAACGAAGGGCGGGTTCACAACGATTTTGTCTGTCGCACTCCCTATTGCGGTGACCCATTTTCTGCTGCCAGAAGCGAGGTCGAGGCAGACGAGAAAGCCGTCGGTCGTCGTGACGAACAGCTTTTCACCGAACGGTTGAAGCGACATGATGCCTTTGTCGTGGAGCGGATAATTCCACTTCACCTTTCCCTCCGGCGACACGAGATAGATATTCTCCTCGGTTGAGAAAACGATGCCATTGCTGCTGCTCATGGGCGGGATAAGGAAATGGCCGGTTCCCTCGAGTTTCCATTCTGGTTTGCCGGTCGCCGCATTGAGCGCCCACAGTTGTGTGGAGAAGGCCTCATCTTGTTCTGCATCGTTGGAGCTGTCCTCTTCGGTTGTTTTCTCGGGTTGAGAGAAGGTATACGTGCTATAGTCGAAGGGGGGATATCCGGCGACGTACACCCGTTCTTTATCCGCGAAAAGTCCTCCTACGGAGATATTCTCGATTTCAGCGCGCCATAATTCGCTGCCTGAGGCCATGTCCACAGCGCTTATGGTGGACGCCTTTTTCGCCGCTTGGGTCGCGTTTTCCGCAGTTGGAACATTGGGGCGCGGCAGGGAGCGTATAGCACTGAACCGTTCCCGCGCCGCGGAAGAGGTGGAAGCTGCCTCGAAGAGTTCCGAAAACACGGTCAGACCGGGAGGCATCCCCGTGCTGCTCACGTACAAGCGGTCGTCCTGGACGGTTGGCTCTCTGGACAGGTACGGTAGAGGCGCATTGAACGTCCATGCGGGTTGGGTCTTGGCTGCCGTGCAGAGGGAAACCGTATTTGCGGAATACACGAGGCATCGGTCGCTGTCGACCGGGAGAGGCCGTGAAAGGCTTACCTGCTCGGGCAGTGTGGCGGTCCATTCCTGCTGTCCGCTCAAGAGACTAATCGCGTTCACGCTTCCTTCGGCGGAGAGGAGAAAAAGCGAGCTGCTATGCGGTTTGACCGCATATTTGAAGAGGCTGCCGGGACGCTCGAACTGCCAGAGCTTCTCGCCGGAGTGGTCGGCTTTGATTGAGTATACAAAGTAGCCCGCTGCCCCGAGGATACCAAGGAGCACGGCCCAGAGCGAAATCACTACGGCCCGGTTGGCCCGTTTTTCCCTTTTCTTTTTCTTGGACCGCTCTTCGGCCGTCGCTTGTGCTGATTCGGCGGTAAACCTCATTTGCCAGCATGCGTTCCCGCAGATGTGCGCGCCGTCGAAGCTCCGCGCGCACATAGTGCAAATCGGACTTCCGCAGACTTCACAACGGGCCGCAGCCGGTATTTTCGCGTGGTTCACGCACGGAAGCTTGCGGCGATACTTGGGCTGGTTATGCTCGCGAGCTTGTTCTTTCCTACCGGCCACGAGGGCGTGCTCCTTTCCTGCGCGATGCTTCTGCCGCCGGACGTTTGGCCATTAACAACGTGGCGCCGACTCGGAACAAGGTATTAGGCGGGAGTACCGTGCCCTCGTGGACCCGCTCGCGTCCTACGAATGTCCCGTTCGTGCTGTGCAAGTCGGAGAGCGTGAGGGAATCTCCGAACGCGACGATCTTGGCATGGCGTCTTGAGATGAGATGGTCATAGGGGAGATGAATCGTGTTGTCGGTGGCTCTTCCGATTGAAATTTGTGTTTTGTCGCACACCACGACACGCCCGTCCTCCGGGCCGTTCATGATCTCTATTGTTATTGGTGTATCCAAGTGAGCGGACGGCACGGGGGATGTCATGTGTTGCGCCTCTTATCGTTCAGTCGGCAGCTCTCGGGCAGTATTCTGTGTCTCAGCCAGAGCGTGGGCCACCTGGTCCGCGGTGATGATGGGTTTGCTCTCGGTCATTCCGTGAACATATGAGCCGAACCGGGCGGTGATGCATGCGTGCTCGAGCAAGTCGAACGCCTTGCCCGGCAGAGCCCTGTTTGAGACGGCTCGCGAGTGCCTGATTGTGGCCTCGAGCGCTTCGTCAACGATTCTTACCGAATGCTCCTTCTCCAACACTTCCTTTGACGCAGCGAGCATTTCCAAGGCTTGTTCGCCTTCTGCTTCGGGCAGATTGATGATTTCCAGGCACTGGATAAGGGTTCTGCAGGCCGATTCGCCTGCAACATAGCCCGCAGGCGTTGCGGTTGCGACGAGCATCAGTCCCTTTGAGGCAACATACTCTTCGAGTGTGTCGGCCATCCTGCCAGGGGTCACCTTGCCGCGAACGTCAAGAACAACGGGCAAGTCCTCGATGACCAGGACTGAGTGTGACTCGATTACCCCACCGATAGTTTCCAGAAGGTTGGAATCGAATTGTTCGCCGTCTTCGGACGCTGCGATGAGCGCGCCGACGCGGAGCTTATGCAGGCCGCCAAAATCACGACTTGCGCTGGCAGCGGCTTCCGAGAGCAGGCATTCCAGCGCGTTTAGGAAAGCTGTCTTTCCGACCCCCGGTTCGCCCACGACGAGTAAGCTCTTGCCGTCTTCCTGAATCAACTCCCGCGCTCTCGAGAGTTCCGAGGTGCGGTCAACGAACGGGATTGGGGGAGCGAGGGCCGTTGTGCACGGCAGTTTGTCTGCAAATCGAGAGAGCGGTGATTCGGTCTTGTACACGAACACTGCCGAGCGGGTGCGCGCAAGCTCGCGTCGAAGGTTCTGTGCCGCGGCCTTCACGTCCACCTTGAGGTTTTTGAGTATGCGGACAGGGACACTGCTTCCCTCTTCCAGCAGCGCGAGCAGAATGTGCTGCGGGAGCATGCGGTCGTGACCATATTCCCGTCTTATTGCGCGCGCCTGCTCTGCGATACGTTCGTAGCGAGGAGTCTTTCTCACTCCTTCCCAGTACCAGGGTCCTTCCCCCTTGGGTAGGTGGGCGAGGATTTCCGAGCGCAATTGCTCTGCCGACACCTTACGGTCGAAGCAATTCATCACCATATCCTCTTCTTCAGCGATGAGCCCGAGCATCAGATGCTCCACGCCGAGATAGTAGTGTTCGAGGTGACGGGATTCCCTCTTCGCCATGCCGCGGATGCGCGCGACCCGCGAGGTGGGCGGTCGATCCTCGCGTTTTTCCGAACGATTCTTGGAGGTCTCTTCCGCCTCGATCATTTCTTTTAGGAAGACGTCGATCTGCGCAAAGCTCTGAAACCGGTTCTCCGGCCTCCGCGCGATGCATTTCAAGATGGTTTCCTCAAGCCACCGGGGGCAGGAGCGATTTCGCATCTTCGGGGGGAGAGGCTCGATCTGCATGAGGTCACCCAAGGGGTCGCTCGCCTTGCCGCCGGGCAACGGAGGCATGCCTGTCGCTGCCTCGTACATGATCGCGCCGAACGAGTAAATGTCGGTCAGCTTATCCGCGCGCCCGGGTTGTTCCCTCTGCTCGGGCGCCATATAGGAAATCGCGTCGCGCAGGAGTTCGGCCGTCGCGGATTCCACAGATTGGCGGAGCGCAGACATGAGGCCGATGTCAGTAATCTTGATGCTTCCGGCTTTGGTCAAGATGTTGCGGGGACACAGATTGCCATGTATTGCGCCTGTATTACCGTCCGGAAGGGGTGCATCATGCAGGAACTTCATTCCTTTTATGAGCTGTTTCATGAGCCCGACCGTCTGTTCTTCCGGGAGCGGCTTTTCGGGTGCATCGTTGAAGATGTCGGCCAGGCTGGGACCATGGATGTATTCGATGAAGATATAGGGAATTCTTGCGAACTCCTTTACCAGGTAAGCATTGGCGACCTCATCGCAGTCGCCGAGGCCTATCCATGCTTTCGCATTGTTTATGAGACGTAAGGTTGCGGAGGCATTGGGAATCAGGGCGTCTATAGGCCGTTTGACGAGGAATACCTTTTCCGAGATGCGGTCATAGACGGCGTAGAGAACCCACCACGCGCTGCGATGTCTCTCGATCACGAGATACTGGTCATCTATCCACTGGCCGCATTCAAACAACGAAACCCCTCCTTCTGGGGCCTGCGGTATGGCTGGTCCATTTCGCATTATATTTCTTCGGAGGTGAAAAGTCAATTCTCTGGAGAACCGGCTGTCGGCACGAATCTTGCTTGAAACAAGGATACCGTGATTGACAAACGAGATATGACACGATTAAAATTGTGGCAACGATTGTGCTTCAAACAGGCAAGGCTATGGTACCGATATCCCGGACGCTGCTGAAAGTTGACCTTCATACGCATACCGCCGACGACCCGGAGGAGCCTATCCAGTACACGAGTTGTGAGTTGATAGACAGAGCGTATCATCTCGGGTATGATGCGATAAGCATCACCAACCACAACGCCATTTCGTTCACCCGATACCTGCAGGATTACGCGCGCGAGCGCGGAATAGTTCTCATCCCGGGGGTAGAAGTCGACATAGTGGGCAAACACGTGCTGGTTGTGAATGCGCATGGGGCAATCCTTGGAGCACGCACGTTTGATGACTTCAGAAGGCTCCGAATACCCGCGAACCTGGTTGTCGCCCCGCATCCCTATTTCCCCGGGTTTGCTTCGCTTTTGTGGCACATGCGCAAGAACATGGATGTATTTGATGCGATAGAGTTCTCATGGTTTTATCACAGCCACATCAACTTCAATGTGTTTGCCATCCGGGCGGCAGCGCGGCACGGGCTTCCGCTGGTCTGCACCTCGGACTGTCACCACCTCGCGACGTTCGGCGCGGCTTATTCGCTCGTCGAATCCGAAAAGGAGCCGGAAGCTATCATCGAGGCGGTGAGAGCCGGGCGGCTTGAGATTGCCGCCAATCCTCTGAAGCTGAGAGAGTTTGGCAAGCATGGTGTGGAACACATTACGGACGTCACGGTGGGCGCCATCCGCAGGCTGCTGCCGGGTGAGGGCCGATGAAACGAGCGGCGCTTCTTCTTTCCATTTCCTTCTCATTGCTGTGCCTGGCCGAGGCCGCGGCATTTCAGATTCAGAAGTCGGCGCTTTTCGTTTATCTCCACGAAGTGAAGCCGATTGAAGAGGAAGGCGCCAAAGCGCTGCAGGAAGAGGCTTACGCGCTTGCACTCAGGAAATATCGCGAGGCGCTCCGCGGGTATGAGAGAATCTGGAAGGAATATCCCGACTTGCCCAACGAGCGTCCTTACGGCATTGACCGCATGGTTGATGAATCGATTGAAACGTGCAAGAAGACCATAGACGAAATCAAGGATAGGGGCGAGGCAGAGGATGAGTTTTACCAGAAACTCAATCAGATGGTGCAAGTGGATTTCGCGGAGGAGGACATCCGCGGCGTAGCCAAGTCGCTCACGTTTCTGACCGATGTGAACGTGATTGTTGATGAAACGGTTATTTCGGCGCCGAACGATGCGTTGGATACGCATGTCACCATGAGAACCGAGAATCCGTTGCCTTTGAGGGCGGTAATTGCACATATCTGTCGCCAGACCGGTCTGGCATACTCGATAGAGGAAGACCACGTGTTCATCAGCACGCGTGTCAAGCTGGATGAGCAGAAATGACGGAAGAATCTTGTGCGCCACACGTGAATAAGAGGCAGAAGTATCTTTCTGTCCTGTTCGAGTGCTGTCATGTGTATTCCCGCATCTACAAGAACAGGGCCGGCAACGCATATGTCGGTTGGTGTCCCCGTTGTGCGCGGAAGGTTACCATTCCCATCGACCCATCGGGCACGAACTGTCGCTTCTTCGTAGTTTCTTGATGTTTTCACCCCTCTCGATGTGCGCTGTTCGGTCGAGGCAGTGTCAAGAGACCGGCCGATAGCGCGGTGAGCAAGGCGCGCCGCCGTCTGGGCGCTCACCCGCTGGAGTGGCTGTTCAAACAGGTGGCGCATCCGGTCGGCGACGAGGCCGTGGCGGGATGTTTCTGGCGCGGGTTGAGAGTGGTGGCTGCCGATGGGACGACCGCCGACGTTCGGGACACCGCTCAGAACCGCGAACGGTTTGGTCTGCATCACAATCAGCATGGGTTTGTAGGATATCCGCAACTGAAAGCAGTGGTTAGCCGTCCCTGTATCTAGTCCTCGTCCCCGCAGCCGTCTGTCAGCCAGCCATTGTTATACATGTCCAGAATCCGCGCGAGCTTGAGCATTTGCTTTCCTTTGTATGTATATGTACGCACGCGGTACGGAAGTTTTCCGGAATACTCGCAGAACAGTTCGTCTGCCGCCTCAATGGCGCCACTGGCCGGCTCCGGGTCGGAGCCTCTTTCGATGTTCAGCTTGGCGGCGGCCAGTTGTCTGGCAAGAATCACACTGGCATCGCCCCTTGGAGGAGTCTTCAGGATGGTCAGAAGCTCCTCTTGCGGGTACTCTTGGCAACCCAGAGTCAGGGAGCTGACAGGCCACTTACTCAAATGATTCTTCCAGTAGCCCATGCTCTTCGGGCACACGTACACGATGGGCTTTTCCACCAGAACCGGCCCGGATATGCACACATAACCGGGAGCAGGCCTATTCGCCCATCGAATATCTTCGTTGTCCGCCCTCGTTGCCGCCAGCATGCAGCCTTCCCCAAAACCCCACCCCGGAATCAAGGCGCCCTCATCAAGGGTGAGCGTGAATGTCTGCGTCTCTCCGTCTCCGACAACGCCCTCAAACTTCACCCCGTCAAGCTGTGTCCGCGCGTCCGGGATGGCGATAAGACACCCCGCGCCTGCGCAATCCACGAAGATATCGGAGAGCGCCATGCCGTCACCGAGGTATTGCTGGAACTGCGCGAGATCGACCCCGAGAACCCAGTGGGCTAAATCCGTCCCTTCTTCAGCATCAGGGTACTTATACACGTCATAGGTAAATACTATCAGTTTTGGTGCAGGGCCGGGAGCAACATCCACAAGCGTGAGACTGAATTCCTGCCCGCAGGTGTCCACCGGCCCGCGGTCGCAGTCGACACACGCTTCCTCAAATATACTAATAATGCCTTCGCCAGCCCCGGGCTCGGGACAAAGCTCCACTCCGACTGACGTATTTGAAACTAATAGCATGATGAGACAAACTACCCCGCCCACGGTCGCCTTCTTCATTTGAATCATCCTCTCTTTATGAGTCCTATGAAATCTTTGTTATGAATTATACTATAACAGTTAATATGGCCATAAGTAAAATTGCCCGCAGATTATCATGACATATTTATTCAAACCGCAAGGCAGCTACCGGGTCCATTTTTGCCGCCCTGACTGCGGGGTACATGCCCGAACAAACCCCAACGAGAACCGATGTGACCAAGGAAAGAGTCACGGACCAGCCCGATACGATTGTTTCCCAGCCAATAAGCTTCGCTATTTGCGCGGATGCAATAATGCCGCCGCATATTCCGATAACGCCTCCAAGCAAGGTAAGCGCTCCTGCTTCAAATAGGAACTGCAGAAAGATATGAATCTGGTTCGCGCCTACAGCCCGGCGAATGCCGATTTCCCTCGTCCTCTCGGATACGGTGGCCAGCATAATATTCATAATTCCGATTCCACCGACCAGCAGCGAAATCGCCGCAATGCAGCCGAGGACAGCATTATACATCATTTGCGTTCTTCTTGCTTGATTCAGAAGCTCCTGTGGCACTATCATGTGGAAGTCTTCCATACCGCGGTGGCTTTCGTCAACAATCCTCTTCATCAGTCTCGCGGTTAGGAGCACATCCGAACCCGCTTTGACCTGTGCAATGATTTCCGACACGTCCGTCGAGCCGGACGATGAGGGTCGAAGCGCCTTCTCGGTTCCGAGGGGGATTATAATCAGGCGGTTGATATTTCGCGCCGCTATTGTTTGGCCTTTGCGGGTGCTCCGATCTCTCTTGCCCAGGATTCCCACAATCTTGAACATAGTATTCTCAATCCGGATGCTTTGCCCGATGTGCCCGGCAGAACCCAAACTCTCAAGGACATCCCACCCTATGCAACAACAGAGATTGCTTTTGTCAATATCCTCGGGACAGATGAATCGGCCCTCGGATACTGAAAGCCCCATGATGTTCCGGTAGGCATCGGTGGTTGATATTATCTCGGGATTGAATCCCATTCGGGCATTTACCAGAGCAGCCCTCACGTTGAGAATCGGCGCAATGTTCTCCACGTCGGCCACCCTTGCCCGTATCCTCTCGAGGTCGTTGGCGGTCAATCCACCCGATTGCACATGCTTCCCCGATGTTTCCTGCGTCTCCGTGAGGTCGAGACTCCTCAAGATGACATTGTTCTTGCCGAGTTGTTCGATGAGTACTAATGCTTCACGCTTGGAGCCTTCCCCGATCGAAACCATTGCGATAATCGCAGTCACCCCGAATACGATGCCGAGGGTGCTCAGAAATGTCCTGAATCTGTGCTGACGGAGAGAGAATACGCCGTCTTTAGCGAGACCGAGTATCTTCATATCGCAATTAATCCGGTTCGATCATGCCGTCGCGAATGCGGATGATTCTCTCGGCGCATGCGGCCAGGTCCCGGTCATGGGTCACCAGGATTACGGTCATTCCCTGGGCATTCAGTTCGAGAAACAAGGCCATGATGTCTTTGCCGGTGCTGAGGTCCAGGTTTCCCGTAGGCTCATCCGCCAACACGATGGTAGGGTCGATCGCTATCGCCCTGGCAATGGAGACTCTCTGTAATTCTCCTCCTGAGAGTTCCGACGGCCGATGCTGAATCCTGTCTGCAAGCCCCACTTTCTCTATCGCGCTGACAGCTCGGCGATTGACGGATGCTTCTTCATCATCCCGGTACAGAAACGGCAATCTCACGTTTTCCAACACATTGAACCCGTGAATCAAGTTAAACGTTTGAAACACAAACCCTATCTCATTGGAGCGGATGCGAGAAAGCTGTTTGTCAGAGAGATTCGAAACGTCCCTGCCACCGAAACGGCACACTCCGGACGTGGGCCGATCCAGGCATCCGATTATGTGCATCAGCGTCGACTTCCCGGAGCCTGACGGCCCCATAATGGCCACGAATTCCCCTTGACAAATATGCACGCTTACCCCGCGCAACGCTTCCACGCATAGGTGTCCATTCTGAAAAACTTTTGTGACACAATCGGTTTCAACCAATACCCGGGCCATGGTTACATTTCATTTGGTCGCTGACTCGATTCCTCTTGATTTTCGAGGAGCTTTTGGCTCCGAACATGGTCAGCATGAGGTTCGATCAAGCAAACTCTTTCCCCCTCAGAGAGCCCCTTCTTCACTTCGGCAAAATCTTCATTTTGCGTGCCTACCAATATCTGCCTCAACTCGTAGCGGTCGCCGTAAACCACGTAGCAGCACTTGCGATTCTCTTTTTCGAATATTGCATTAATCGGGATGGCGAGAACATCTGTGACGCTGTCCGACACGACTTTCACGCTTGCTGTCATTCCCGGGCGCAACCGTGTGTCTTCTTCCTGTATTGCGATTGTCACCTGAAAATACTTTTCGGAGCCCTTGGCCTCAAGCTTTTCTTCGGCCAACACTCCAATGGACTGAACTATTCCTTTGAGCCGGGTCTCAGGATATGCATCCACGGAAACCGTGGCGGGAAGGCCTTTCCTCAATTTGTGCAAATCCACTTCGCGGATTTTTGTGTTCACCAACATCTCAGAGATGTCGGGCAAATAAACAAGCGGCTGATTCTGCCACACTGTGTCTCCCACTTGAGGTCTTCTTCTCTCACCCCGAACATACGCTTCGCGTATAATCGCGAGCCCGGGTATCGGCGCCCTGATCTCGGTCTTGGAAAGTTGGTCTTCCGCTGCTGCGAGCGAGGTCGCGGCCATCTCAAGCTCTTGATTTGCTCGGTCCAGCTCAGCGGATGCCTTGGCAATTCTAATTGTCATCGACTTCTTCGTCTGTTCCAAATCCGACCTCGTCTTCTCAACTTTCGTTCTTGCCATTTCAATCTTTGCGGGAAGCAGATACTCCTTGAAGGCATTGAGTTTCTTCTCTGCGATTTCGTACGCTTCCTTGGCCTCCTCTATCTTCTTTTTCGCTTGTTCCGTCTCAGTCGGATTGCTGAAGCCCTGCTTCTCCAATTCTTCCAGGTCAGCGAGGTAGCCGGATTTTTCCAGATACTCGCTCTGTGCTTTTTGCATTTCTCTTTCTAGTTGCGCAAGTTCCAGCGGCCCGTCGCCTTTTTCAGTCTTCTCAAGCTCCATCTTCGAAACTTCGAATTCATATTGTGCCGTCTTCACCTCTCGGCCAGCCTGATTCTGCTCCCACTCGAGGCCCTGTTTGAGTACTATTACATTGGCCTTGCATACTTCCAGTTTTTGCGAGCACTGGTCAACCTCTTTTTCGAAAGGCGTTCGGTCCAGTCGGATTAAGACGTCGCCTTTCTCGACTCTCGTGCCGCTTTCGACAATGGAAATGATTTTCCCTGAATCTCCCTTGACCTCTGAACTTACCGTTATGGAGTGTGCGGCTTCAAGATGACCGACGAGGTGAACACTCACATCGAATGACCTCCTCGTGGCAATGGCGAAGATCATTTCATCCCCAGTGAGACTGTTTCTGTGCAATCCGGCGCTCAGTATCCCGAGCACCATCACAGGGACAATCGCAAGCGCGCCGTAAACCATCCTTTTCTTCTCGATCGTCATAGCTCCGCTGGTTGCTCCAGGAGAGTTCCAATTGATGCCCTGAAAACATAGATTCCTACGATGTAGTCAATGACCACGGATATCAAGTTCGTCTGTGCCCTTCTCAACTCTTCTTCTGCCTCTATGAGGTCAAAGTTATCGGCCAACCCATGCTTGAATTTCACTTGAGCCAGCTTGAGCTTGCCTTCGGACTGCCTGGTCTGTTCCTTTTGGATCTCAATTCTCTGCTCAGCTTTGATGAGGTTGCGCAATGCGCTTTTCACTTCGCGTGCCACCTCGTCGCGTCTGAGCGTCATGTTCCTGTAAGCAGACTGAACCTCGAGCATGCTCTGGTCGTATGCAGCGCGCTCCGCCGTGCGTGCGAGGTCTGTAGTGCTCGTGAGGTTAATTCCCCAAAAGTAATTATCCATCTGCAGACTCTCTTCAAAGTCACGGCTTTCCCCGAACGGCGACAAGCTCAAGACCACGTTCAGTTCCGGAAGTATCCTATGTTTCGCCACCCTGGACCGCCGCTCGGCATCTTTTACGGCATCCCATGCCTGCCGAAGTTCCACACGGTTTCGGAACGCCATTTCTAACGCTTCCGGTTCATCCATGCGGACGATACTGTATTCCAAAGGCGCAGTGACATCAATTTCTTCCTCAATGGGAAGAGCAAGAATGAGTCTGAGGTTATCCAGTGCGTCCTCATACGCTTCGCGGGCGGTGGCCAGACTGTCTTCGGCCTGTTTCATCTGTATCTCGGCACGATACACATCGATCGGGGTGGCCAAGCCAAATTTCTCTTTGACTCGAGCGGCTTCGGCGTGACCTTCGAGTCTTGAGGCGGATTCTCTATTTAACCGCACGAATTCGCGCTGGCCTATCACCGAGTATACTGCTCCAACAGTCGATATCACAGTATTTACGCGCGTCAGGTAGAGCGACCTTTGAGATGTGCGCGCATCGAACTCTGTCCCCTGCACCAGCGCCAGATTGAACTCGCGGCTTAATCCCCTCAACAGCGGCTGTGAGACAGTGGAATCAACGCTGCTCCTGTACGTGTCAGCATCTTTCTCGAGGTTTGGCTGGACTGTGAGGACAGTCCCGACGGCAAGTTTTTTCTGAATCGCGATTCCAGCCCCGAGGCTCTCCTCGGTACGTTCATCATCGCCGCCCGTGACTCCTGCCGAGGCATCGGGGAACAGTTTGAGCTCAAACTCCGATTCAGCGGAAACCATTGACAGTCGGGCGCTTTCCACCCTGTCTTTCGCGTCCAGAATGCTCCTGTTCGCCTCAAGAGCAAGGTTGATCGCATCTTCCAGGGTCAGCACGCGGGCAGGTGGTTTGGCCGCGGCGGTATCTTGTGAGCCTGCCTCTTCGTGAACGGAGTCGGGATCCTCGGAAGGCGTGTTCGAACGAGGTGAGACGCCAGGTTCCACATGGGGTGTATCGGGCTGGCCCGCCGCAGCATTCTCCATCTGAGAGCCGCTCTCTGCTTCGGTGGCTCCGATTTCCGCGCGAGCGGTCCATGTGACCGTCAGCAGGACGCATGCCAGAATGAGCAA
Source organism: Candidatus Abyssobacteria bacterium SURF_17 (assembly GCA_003598055.1). Lineage (GTDB taxonomy): Bacteria > Abyssobacteria > SURF-5 > SURF-5 > SURF-5 > SURF-17. The sequence goes on from QZKI01000059.1 coordinate 16,468, forward strand.
AGAACACGGAAGTCTCATGTTCCTTCCTTGAGAGCATCCGACCCCGCCTGCAGCGGGGTTGCGTGTGAAACACATGCTCAACTTGTCAGTGCGACCCCGCCTTTGGCGGGGGAAACAATCTCTGTACGTATTTTGAATGCTGCCAATGAGATTGCTTTCCCGTGTTTCGCGGGACTCCTTCGCAATGACTAATTGGTTGCTAGTTTTTCAGAACAACTGTGAGCAAATCTCTAACGACGATTACTCTAAGCTATATATTACTCTGGCGTCCCAATGCCAATCCGTACCCAACGGGCCCGATATTACTCGTATAGTAACGACGGACGATGAACCAGTTGCGGTTCCAATGAGAAGGATGTTTTCGCCGGCGTCCCCTAAATCCTCTCCAACCATTCCCGTGTCACCAATCACGTTACCCTGGTATATAATTTGGAATTGGTCCGGGACGGTAAAAGGATCACAGAGGACCCTCACATCTACGCCGGTGACCGTGCGGAATCCTATGACAGAAGCGCCGTTGATTTCCGTGTCAATTGGAGTCGGAGAGAACAATCCGCTCTCGCTCGCCGTTACGCTGGCGGTTTCAGCAGCCGCTGGCGCACTGTCACCGCCGCCGCCGCCGCCCTGGGCCGCCACTGCGGCGACGCCGGCTGCCGCAACAGCCCCACCTCCCACCGCCGCCTGGCCGGGGGAGATTTGTAATCCTGCGCCCATCCCGCCCTTAAGCAGCCCGAATTGTGCCTGGTATATAGCCCACTGCGCCAGAAAAGCGGCGGATATGGCCACCGGCTTCGTGGGCGGCTTATTCGGGGTGACCTCGGTCATGTAGTTTTCCTTGACGCGGACAGGTTTCATTATCATTTCACGCGTACGAACGTCCACGCCTCCATCCACTACGGCAATAGTCGTCTTCTCGGCGGATGCGGCTTCAACGGTGAAGACCGTCCCGCGAACTCCCGTCACTGAGGTAGGGGTGGTGACTTGGAATTTCGAGTTTTTCGTTTTCAGCTTGCCCACGTCGATCCATAATTGGCCGCCGTCAAGATTCACTTTTGCGCTTAAATCCTTTTTCGGTGACTGCTGTAATTTATCAAGCCCCACGTTGCTTTTGGGCTCTACAGCCACAATCGCCTGGTCTGCGAATACGGCGATCGCCTTCGAGTCAGGACCGGTTCGGACCGAGTCTCCCTCAGACAGAACCATATCCTTTTGTGCGGGCGTCCACTGCTCCTGTCCCTTCGGGAGAACCTCCACGGCGCCTGTCACCTCGACAACCTTGCCGGTCGCGGCCTCCAGCCGGCTCTTTGTTACCGCCTTTACTTCATCCATTTTCACAAAGGATGTTTCCGAATCCCTTTCAATAGCGATGAATTGGTCGGTCTCTTCTGTTATTTCTCCCTCTATAATCTCCCCGTTTTTGAGCTCGACCACGTCGGCAGGTAACGTTGCAGAAAAGAAGAACAAAATGATAGGAATGAATACGAGCGAGATGATTTTGCGGTTCATGTGAGCTTGTCCCCCATCGGTTTGACGGATGTTGCCTCCCCAGAAACTAATGCCTTCACGCCATAGAAGCCTCCCTCCTCATCTTATGTCTCGGGCAAGGATGTAAAAATTCTGCGTTGGACGAGAGATGTTAAGCCTGTCGGGCTGATAAGCTTGGGTCAAGGGGGGAGACCCGCACCGCGTTGCCGAGAGTAATTATATCACGGGGAACTCTGATTGTCATCTGAAATCTCCGCCAGCAAGTTACTTATCGTAATCGTTTTTGCAGAATAAGCCTCGAAGAAAACTCAAGGCCCGAACTCGACCGAAATCAGCGGAGGGCAACGCCGCTCAAGAGCGCCCAGCCCTGCGCACTTGCGTTCGCAATCGTAGGACGAATTCACAGGCTGGCAGAGCCACAACCCAAACCCGTCATTGCGAGCAGCCGACCCCACCCGCGGCGGGGTTGTGTGTGAAAGAAACGTCCATTTGTCATTGCGAGCGCAGCGAAGCAATCTCTGTTTGCATCTTCAGTGCTACCAATGAGA
>QZKI01000056.1 GCA_003598055.1 Candidatus Abyssobacteria bacterium SURF_17
AATCTCTCCATCATACGGAGATTGCTTCGCTTTGCTCGCAATGACTGCGAGTTGGAGATCACGACAGAAATTCAGCATTTCGATCGTTAGTAGTACAGAGAACGTATCCCGCAATTGGGTGTGGGTAGAAGATAGGACATAATCTCGGATTGCCCCTTTTCGTCCACATCCGTTGTGAACATTGCTTGACAAGACGCACCGGAATTGTGTATCGTAATGCTCAAAAGACGTAGGGGTACGGCGTGCCGTGCCCTCTGTGTGGCGGGATAGCTCAGATGGTAGAGCAGAGGACTGAAAATCCTTGTGTCGGCAGTTCGATTCTGCCTCCCGCCACTTCTTCTTTGCCCGCGACTTTCAACCCGCCAAACAGAATCGCCCGCTAGGCACAAAAACTCGAAGCCACAGAGAAAGAAACGGGAACACGAATACCACGAATGAAGACGAACGACACGAATGAAGGCTTTTCCGTCCGCAGATTAAGCTGATTTAATCAGATTGTCTCTTTCTGTTTTGCTCCGCGCGCTCCGCGGTCACCCATTAAAAGCCTCGTGCAGAAACTGTCCCGCAATTTCACGATTGGGATGCCCCTCTGTAGGTGCGAATTCATTCGCATCCGCATGGCGAAAACAGCTCGGTGAACCATGCGAATAAATTCGCATGTGCAGGGAACATATCCGTGTCCATCCCTGTGAATCCGTGGCTTTTTGGGCGAACACGAGGTTCGCCCCTACCAAGGAAATTGTCGGAATTCGGATAATTCGCGGTCCAGAATCCGTCTGAATGCGAAGTTTGGGAGGATTTATTCTTGTGATTCGCATGGATTCGCGAAATTCGTATTCCCATGTTCTTTGGTCGGCTTGGCCATTTGGTCTGGTTGCGAACCTGCGGTGAACATGCTATGATATCCGACACAGGGTACAGTGAGTTGAGAGCCCTGTGACTCATGGTTCGGTTCTGCGTGCAGCAGGTAGTGCGCTGACGCAGCCTGAATAAAACGGGAACGAGCGAAAACCACCCCGCACTTCATTTATTCCGAACCGGCGTTCTCGTGTGTGAATGTTTTGAACGATGGCATCACGTAAACCCGAAATGACAAAGCCAAGAGTCGTTATTCAGAAAGCGGGCGGAACGCCCTCTCTCGCGGTCGACAGGCTGATGAGGCGGTTTCCCTCTGTCTGCCATCGGCTGGAAGAGTGTGAAAACGTGTTCATTAAGGTGAATGCCGTCTATTTCCATCCGCATTTGCATACCTCGCTCTCACTGATAGAAGCAGTGGTAAAATTCATAAAGGATATGGACCCGAACAAAGCAATTTGGCTGATGGAAAACTGTTCACAGGGCAACTTCACCCGCCTGTGTTTCAGCACAGTCGGAATCGAGAGGATCGCCAGAAGTCTGCGTCTGCATTGCCTCTACCTCGATGAAGAAAAATCCGTGACGGCGACTATCGGCGAGGGTGATACCGAACGCGAGATCAGATTCCCCCGAATCCTGCATGAGAAGCTCATCGAGAATCGCGAGAAGAACTTCTATCTGAACATGCCCGTGCTGAAGGCACATTGCCAGACGCAGATGACCGCAGGCATCAAGAACCAGATGGGGCTGCTGTATGATGCTGACAAGGCAAAGGACCACAACTTCCGGCTGCACCAGAAACTCGTCAACATACTGAAATTCATCCGGCCCGACTTCACGCTTGTTGACGCGCTCAAGGTTCTCGCCAGAGGCCCGATGCCGCCGGAACGGTTTGTCAAAGAGCTGCTGCATGAGAAGGACGTTATCGTCGGGGGTGAAGACACCGTCGCAGTCGATGCCGTCTGCGCCAAAATCCTCGGGCATGAGCCGCGAGATATCAAGCACGTCACTCTCGCCGCTCAGCAGGGCTTGGGAGTGGCCGACCTTGACAAAATCGAGCTCGAGGGCGAGATGCCGCCCGCAGACGGGAAGATTCCCTGGGAACTGAGAACGCATTTTCCTGAGAATCTGCGGGTTGTTGTTGGCAAGGGGGGCGCGTGTTATGAAGGCTGCCTCGGCCATGCCGAGCAGGTCATTGAACTGGTTGTGAATGAAACTGCCGCGCCGACGGATTTCGCTGGCCTACCGCTCACCATTGTGACCGGTAAGGGCTTCGAACCGGGACAAATAGAAGGTCTTCAAGAGCCCATTATCCTTCTCGGAGAATGCGCAAATAAGGAGCTGCTCGAGACCCTTCGCGAGAAATACCTGAGCGTGGAGTCGCTCAACACATGCGGCCGGTGTGACAATATACTGGCTGAGGTTTCACGGCTACTCAACGTGCACGTCTTCGACCTCACGCCTCTCAGCCGTCTCGAGATATATCGCCAGTATCTCACAGGCCGCATGCACGGTCTGCGGTACAAGATTCCCCGCTGAATCATACCCATACGGACATAAAGCCCTTTTCCTCCCCCTTTCATAAAAGGGAGAGAGACCGTCAAGTAATTTCAAATATTGAATGATGTTCTCGTAGGGGCGGCCCTGCGTGGCCGCCCGGGCACCCGCATAGGGACGCCCGTACAATTACGGGACAGATTCGGGAGTGGAGTATCCCTCTTCCCTTTTGTCCTTTTGCCCTTTTTCCGGCTTCCCTCTCTCTTTCGCCTTGCTCCTCTCGCCTGCCCGTATAATTTTGCTTGACCTAGTGCGTCATTTTGGCATATAGTAATGGCATAAAGGGTTCGGTTGTTTCGTTCCGAAATAAGGCGGAGGGTCCCCCGCACGTCGTTCGCGGTTCCGTCTTCGTTCCCCGGAAGGCGGAATAGACGAAAACAGGCGTGTGAATCTGTCCTACAACTGTAGGGGCGCCTCCATATGGGTGCCCGGGCGGCGACGCAGGGCCGCTCCACGAGAACATGAATTCAATATCTTGAATTGTAGGGCGGATTCGCGTACCCCTTTCAAGAAGAGAAGCCTTATTTCAGCTCAGTCAGGCGGAATCACCTACACGGAGGAGAAAAATGATTGGCATTGTGTCCTATGGAGGCTACATCCCGAAGCTGCGGCTGCAACGCATGAGCATTTTTGCGAGCATGGGATGGTTTGCCCCGGCAGTCATGGCTGTTGCCCAGGGCGAAAGGTCAATGTGCAACTGGGATGAGGATTCCCTGACCATGGCGGTCGCCGCCGCTCGCGACTGTCTGGCGGGAATGGACAAGAAAAAGGTGGACGCCCTCTACCTCTGCTCCACGACGCTTCCCTTTGCTGACCGTCAGAATTCCGGCATTGTTTCAACTGCGCTTAACCTGAACGAAAACGTGCTCACCGCTGACTTCACTGCGTCGCAGAAGGTAGCCACAACCGGCGTTGCCACCGCGCTCGACGCGCTCAAGGGCGGCGAGAAGAAATCCGTACTCGTCGTCGCTGCCGACAAGCGCGACGCCAAGACGGCATACTTCTACGAGATGTGGTTCGGCGACGGAGCGGCCTCGCTTCTGCTCGGGACCGAGAACGTGATTGCGGAATTCCTCGGCTCGTATTCGATTTCACGCGATTTCGTGGACCACTATCGGGGCTCTATGAGCAAGTACGATTACAACTGGGAAGAGCGCTGGGTGCGCGATGAGGGCTACTCGAAGATAATCCCCGAGGTCGTGAACGGTCTCCTCAAGAAGTGCAACCTCACGCCTAAGGATATCTCCAAGTTTGTCTTCCCGTGCTTCTTCAAACGCGAGCATAGGGGAATCGCGAAGACCCTCGGCTTCAGCCCTGAGCAGGTTGTGGACAACATGCACGAAGTCTGCGGCGAGACCGGCGCAGCCCATTGTCTCGCCATGTTCATCTCCGCGCTCGAGGAGGCCAACCCGGGCGACAAGATTCTCGTCGCAAGCTTCGGCCAGGGCTCGGACGCCCTCTTGTTCCAGGTGACCGACAACATCAAAAAGCTGCCGGCTCGCATGGGCATAAAGGGTTCTCTGGCGAACAGAAAAGAAGTGGATAGCCATCAGAAATTCCTCAAGTTCCGGGACCTGATACAGACCGAAATGGGAATCCGCGCGGAAGCTCCGACACAGACGGCGTTGACGACGCTCTACAGAAAGCGCGACTTCCTTCTCGGATTCATCGGTGGCGAATGCAGAAAGTGCGGCACGCGCCAAATTCCGATGCATGATATCTGCGTTAACCCCGACTGCGGGTCCGTCTATTCGCAAGACCCGGTCGAGTTTGCGGACACTTCCGCAATCATCAAGACGTTCACCGCCGACATGCTTTCGGTATCTGTCGACCCGCCCAATATCTACGGCATGGTTCAATTCGAGACCGGTGGGAGGATACTCGCCGATTTCTCCGACTGCGAACTCAGTGACGTGAATGTCGGTAAGAAGGTGAAGATGGCCTTCAGGAAGCGGTATTACGACAAAGAACGCGGCTTTCACGGGTATTTCTGGAAAGCAATCCCCGAGGCGGAAGCATAGAGGAGGATGAAAGATGGCAACCGGAATCAAGGATAAAGTCGCAATCATCGGTATGGGTTGCACGCGTTTCGGCGAACGCTGGGACGTGGGCGCCGAAGAGCTCATGGTCGAGGCGTTCCAAGAATGCATTGAGGACGCCGGAATCGATAAGAAAGACATCCAGGCCGCATGGCTCGGCACCTGCATGGACGAGGTGAACGTCGGCAAGAGCGCGCTTCCTCTCTCGATGTCTTTGCGCCTGGACAAGATTGCGTGCACCCGCGTCGAGAACTTCTGCGCGAGCGGCACAGAGTCGCTCCGTGGCGCGGTCTACGCGGTCGCCTCGGGCGCATACGACATCTGTCTCGCGATGGGAGTCGAGAAGTTGAAGGATACCGGCTACGGCGGCTTGCCCGCCGGCGGCTCGAGCTCGGGCTCGCTCAACTGGCTGTGGCTGCCCGCGCTTACGGCGCCCGGCTCATTCGCCCAGCTCGCCAGCGCATATGCAGCCAAGTACAAGGTTCCCGACGATGACCTTAAGCTGGCTTTAGCCCATGTGTCGGCCAAGAGCCACGCAAACGGCGCGCTCAACCCGAAAGCCCATTTGAGGAAAGCTGTGACCGTGGAGCAAATATTGGCCGCTCCCATCATTGCGCATCCGCTCGGCCTGTTCGACTGCTGCGGCGTGAGCGATGGCGCAGCGTGCGCGATTGTGACAACCCCGAAGATCGCGAAAGACCTCGGGAAGAAGGATTTCGTCAGCATTAAGGCGCTGCAACTGGCCTTGAGCAGCGGCGAGGAAATGGGCTTCAACGCATGGGACGGCGACCACTTTCTCACAACATCGAAGGCAAGTACCGAGGCGTACAAAGAGGCAGGCGTCAAAGACCCGAGGAAAGAGATTTCGATGATGGAAGTGCACGATTGCTTCTCCATCACCGAATTCGTCACGATGGAAGACCTGCACATCTCACCACGTGGCGGCGCCTTGAAAGACGTGATGGACGGATTCTACAACCTCGACGGCGGAGTCCCGTGCCAGGTGGACGGCGGCCTCAAATGCTTCGGACATCCCATCGGCGCATCGGGCCTGCGCATGATTTACGAGATGTATCTGCAACTCCACGGCAGGGCCGATAAGCGGCAATTGAAGGACCCGAAGCTGGGTCTGACCCATAACCTCGGCGGATTCCCGTTCATGAATGTCTGCAGCATCGCCATCGTTGGCAAATACGGCGTCTAATTAACCGTTAGGATAGAAAACGAGAGGCGGGCCTGAGCGCCCGCCTCTCATTCTTTCCCCACCTGTCTATTTCAGCCATCCCGTTGTCCGAATCACGGCTGAGGGCGTGCTCTGTTTGTTCCGAGCATTTTCTCTCCCCGCTATTGGGGATGACTCGACTGAGAAACGCGCTTGGCTGTGAGCGTCATTGCGAGTCATGACACACCGAAGGCGGGGCATGACGAAGCAATGTCTGCACAACCATATGGCCGCCCATGAGATTGCTTCGCTCGGGTCTGCGGCCCTCGGGCCTGCGGCCCTTCGCTCGCAATGACTCACGGGGTCCAGTTTTCTTACAAGGCCCATAAATAATCTTGCCTTACATTTGCGAAATAGATTATTCTATAAGCGAGCGTAATCTCAGTACCACACGTACATACGCAGCCGATACCTAACGCGTGCCTGCACAAGCATAATTGCCAACCGGGTTGCCTACGGAGAGAGACGGTGCTCATCTCGTTTTCTCATGGAATGAAAAGGCTCGTACTATGGGGGCTCATGGCTCTCGTAGTCTGTTTTGTCATCTGGGTCGATTCGCTCGTTTACCAATCTGGTATGGTCGACGAAGACATCTACTATGCGTGGGTGGAAGGCAAACGCATAGCGTCCGGCGAGAATCCCTATGCGCGAATCCTGTCCGGCGATATGAGGATGAATCAAAAGTACGCAACGTACTTCCCCCTTTTCTATGTCCTTTCCGCACTCACACAAGGCATCGGTTTTGAGGAGTATCCTCAATGGATCTCCCTCTGGCACAGAATCTTCTTGGGATTCGAGATAGGAATCGGACTGACCTTGTTCTATGTCTTCCACCGGCTCGGCATGAATGCGCTCGGGTTCTTCTCGTCGTTGTTCTGGCTCTTTAATCGGTGGACGCTCGAAGTCGTTCAAATCGGCCATATGGACTTCATTCCGCTGTTCTTCCTGATAGCGTCACTTCTCTCATTTCGAAAACACGCAGAGATTGCCTTGCTCCTCTTCAGCCTCTCGCTAGGCCTTAAGCAAATTGCGGTTTTTCTCGCTCCGCTGTATCTAGTCTGGATTTGGCACTCGCCGGGAAAACGCAATCTCAAGACTCTGCTCTCTGCGATGGCTATAATGATGAGTGTGCCTGCTCTCGCCTCTCTCCCCTTTATCCTCTGGGATGCCGAAGGCTTTTTCAAATCGATTCTTTTTTCGGTCACCAGATATCCGAGTGACCACTTTCAAGCTGCATCAGTCGACGTCTATCTCGGCCTGATCGGCATTCCCGCCAAAGTGCCGATGCTCCTCTTAATGACGCTGGTTTACTATGCAGCGCTTCGGCGCTCAATCGGCATGTACACGGCCGCTTTATTGGTAATGTTCGCATTCATCGACTTCAATTCCGTCCTGTTTCGTCAATATATGTGCTGGGTCGTTCCCCTGATACCACTGTCCATTTGCGACGTTCTTCGCGCGAGGGGAAATGAAGGCAATGAAAACCCCTTCGGCTTCGCAGCCGAACGCGGCGAACCGAAAGCATTCTGAGGAAATAGGGGAGACAATGCACCCGCGAGGATTCCATGCGATGACCCGCTCGAAACCGGGCTCGCCAATGCCGGCGGAGACAAGCGTGGAATTAGATTCCGCCAAACACTTGCTTCCCGGCAAGTCTTTGTGCGTTGCAGGCATGCTCATTGTCATCCTATTGGGCACCCTCTTTCTCAGGATTCACAGCCTGTACCTTCCCCACGGCAAAGTGGACGAAATCCAATACCTCGCGCTTGCTATGAAGCTGGACGCATCTGGCTTCAGTGGCTACAATCTGCGAGAGATCGACGTGTCCGTGAGAGGCCCCCATTTTTTCCTGGCGCCCGCACGCAGTGGGACGAGAGGCAATCTGCTCACCCGGATGCCGCAGTATTACGATGCGCCTCTGTTTCATAAGCCCCCTCTTTTTCCCTATTCCTTGATGGTTTCCCACCGATTGTTTGCGCCCGGAGAACCATATGCGGCGGTAATCGCTCGACCCGGGTCAGATGTCAGTTGGAAGGAACGGTGGGCGCAGGGAGCAAAGCAGTTCTATGGCGCTGTCGTGCCCATAGTGTTCAGCGTGCTGTTGGTAGCAACAACCTTCGCTCTGGGCAAAGCGCTGTTTTCCACCCAAGTTGGAGCCTTTGCAGCGATACTCATGAGCATCAGCCCGATTGATGTGTTGTCCTCGCAAAAAATCGTGACCGATGATATGCTCTCGTTCTTTGTCGCAGCGGCCTTTCTTCTCTACTATATGTCCAGGCGAGAGAAAAGCATCGGGTTAGCACTTGCGGCGGGCATAAGTTTTGGGCTGGCAACACTCGCCAAGTCGAGCGGAAACATCGTCCTGCCGGCTATCCTCATCTATGAAGCGTGGAAGTACGCTCAATCACGGTACGTGAGCACCTGCGGCGCGGCACGTGCATTTGACCGGTTCTTCCTGATATTCGCGCTCGTAGGCGTTCTCCTGGCAATACCCTGGCATCTCCACATAGCACAAACGTACGGAACGCTCTATCACTATCCCGCAGCTTCACAAACAAACCTGCTGCAGACTGACCCGTGGTTCTCCTTTGTGTTCAACCGACCGTTCTATATGTATCTCATCAATATTCCTGCTCAAACCCCGCTCCTGTTCCTGGTGTATCCCGCAATCTTTGGAATCTTCATGCGCCGCATCCCGAAGACGGAACAAGAGAAAGATTGCATGATCCTTCTCTCCATATGGATTGTGGTTTTCCTGCTCAGTCTGGTATGGTCAAATATCGGCAGAGAGCTGAGATATATGCTTCCGGCGTATCCCGCCATCGCAGCTCTCTCGGCAAACGTCATGGAACGCCTGCGCGGATGGATAAACTCGAAATTCGGTTACCATCTTGGCACCCTGTGCATACTTGCTGCGCTTGCGCTCTGCGGATGGTGGTCTATCCATCTCGGGCTGACCCACGTACTCGAAAACGCAGCGGAAATACGATTCCCGTTCTGAAGCATCGCTTGATGTGTTTCCCCACCGCTCCTGATGTTGCGACACGCCGTACCTCAAAGACCTTGACGTGCCTGCTGCATTCTTCTATGAAGAGACCATAAATCTCGATTTGGCGTGCGGCGATGGGGCACGGCGCTTCATGCTCCTACAACCCGAAAAATCAGCGGTTTCTGTAGAGGCGCAGCATGCTGCGCCCTTCCGGTTTCGTGGATTGACCTGCTTGCGCGGCTAGCAGTGCGCACGAATTGCCAGCCGGTAAGTGAGCTTGCACTCCTCAGTAGGGTATATGTATTGGCTCGACGGCTGTCCTCGACAGCGCGCCCGATTCGGTATTCACGAGTGCGATGGTTACGTTCCAATTCTCCCAGGTTGTTCTGAGTTCAACCTGTGCCGGTATCTCCGGCTGTGCGTACGTTATCCTTCGGACATTATTATGAGCAAGAATCTCTCTCGTCATCACTTCGTTGGCCGCGACGCCGGCGCGAAAGTCGTATCTGAACAACAAATCCGGAACCAGCAACGCCGCCAACACCAAGGTTGCAAGAATTTTCTTTGCCTCCATCGTGGCCTCCCGAAGAGAATTTCCGACTCTCTCTTCTTACTTACAGTATGTACTATTCGCCGAGCAGGTGCTCACGGTGGGATCTGCCTTCTGAAGAGCGCCCGACAAAATTGCTTTTTCGGCCGAGTATCCGATAAAATGTGTGTGGTGGGGAAGGCGACGCGGCCGGGCAACCACGGTGGCTTTTATGATGCGAACATACACTCACATCGAGCTCGACCAGGAAGTTCAATCCATTGGCGGGCACTATTCTCTCGACAAGGAAGTGAGGATGCCGTATAACGGCCGCGAAATCCTCTACATAGTCGGCCTTGGTATCATTGATACTTCTTGCTGTGGCATGGGTGGCTGCCGGTACGCGATCGTTCCCGGCTACGTCATCAACTGGAAAGCCCGCACGAATCAGCACGGCCTTGCCGTCTCCGATGTAGAACCCATCCGTGACGAGGGAACCCGCCGCGAAATCAGCGCGCACATCAAGAAAACCGAACTCGTCCAAGTCGTCGATTTTCACTGAATTCACGTCTATTGTTCACAACTTGTTCGGACTCACTCGGACTTCCCTTTCCTACCCAATCGTTCGCGTCTGCATTTATTTGCAGTATCTGCGGATGGCTCGGTTTCTTATCCACGCAAGTATGTTTGACTTTTCCAGTACAGTTCCAATATATTCTGAGTGTCTGAGCGCATGACGGCAGCCGACTTTCTCAACGTCATCTCCCAGTCCTCATAGAGAGCATTCAATGAAGGATCTGCGTCTACCCGCATTCACAACGTTTTCACCGAAAGGAGATGCGCTATGGTTGGGATAACTTCATATGGCGCGTACATCCCCATCTGGCGGCTCGCGCGCGAGGTAATCTCGAAGGAGTGGGGATTCCCCGGGGCGCCGGGCGAGAAGGCGGTCGCCAACTTCGACGAGGATAGCCTCACGATGGGTGTCGCGGCCGCGCTCGATTGTCTCAATGGATTCGACAGAACCTCGATTGACGGCGCCTTCTTCGCGACGACCACCTCGCCGTTCCTCGAGCGACAGGCAGCCGTCACCATGGCGGCTGCTACAGACTTGCGCCGCGACATCCTCACGAGCGACTTTTCGGACTCGCTGCGCGCGGGCACACAGGCGATGCGCGCCGCAGCCGACGCCGTCAAGGCTGGCACCGCGAAAAGCGTGCTCGTTGCGGCTGCCGATACGCGCATGCCCCCGCCACGCTCGCAATTTGAGATGCTGTTCGGCGATGCCGCTGCGGCCGTCATCATCGGCGACAAGGATGTGGCCGTCGAAATTCAAGGTTTCCACACGATGTATCATGAGATTTCCGATGTCTGGCGCGCGAACAAGGATGATTTCGTGAAGGCGTGGGAGGACCGGTTTGTCATCGAGGAAGGCTTCCTCAGGGCGTTCAACGAGGCCGTTGCCGACTGCATGAAGAAATACAAATGCAAGCCGGCCGACTTTGCCAAAATTGTGTCGTACGCGCCCGACTACCGCTGGCACACGCAGCTTGCCAAGCGACTGAAGATAGATGAATCCCAGCTTCAGGACGGCTTGTTCGGTTTCGTCGGCCTCACCGGCTGCGCGCATCCCCTGCTCATGCTCGTCGGCGCGCTGGAAAGCGCGAAACCCGGCGATAAGATTCTCCTCATCAGCTACGGCAATGGCATTGACATCTTCATCTTGCAAGTAACCGAGCACATCGAGAAAATACGTAGCCGCAAAGGGCTCTCGGGCCACCTCATGCCGAAGAGGAATATGCCGGATTATGCCACGTATGCGCAGTGGCGCGGCATCGTGAGCGCCGAGGCTGCGGCGCGTCGGCCGGCATCGGCTCCGCCTTCCTCATCCGCATTGTGGCGCGAGCGCGACCGCATTCTCCGGCTGCATGGCGGAAAGTGCAAGAACTGCGGAACGCTCCAGTATCCGCCGCAGCGCGTGTGCACCCGCTGTCGCGGGAAGGACAACTTCGAGACGGTTCGGTTCTCCGATAAGAAGGCGAAGCTGTTCACGTATTCGCTCGATTACATTGCCGGTTCGATGGACGTGCCGCTGGCCGTGTGCATCGTCAATTTCGAGGGCGGCGGCCGCATGCTCTGCACAATGACCGACCGCGACGTCAGCGAAATCCAAGTGGATATGCCGCTTGAAATGTCGTTCCGCCGCGTGAACACCATCGCCGGCGTGCCCAATTACTTCTGGAAATGTATTCCTGTGCGTTCATGAGGGGAGGCGAGATTAATGGGCCAATCAATACGAGATAAAGTCGCTATCATCGGCATGGGCTGCTCGAAATTCGGCGAGCGATGGGATTCAGACGCGACTGACCTGATGGTCGAGGCCGCGTATGAAGCCTATGAGGATGCGGGCATCGACCCGAAAGACATCGAGGCAGCATGGCTTGGCACCGTTCAATCCGGAATGACGGGTCAGCCAGCCGCCGCCGCGCTCAAGCTCGATTATGTGCCTATCACGCGCGTCGAAAACGCATGCTGCACCGCAACCGACGCGTTCCGAAACGCTGTTTATGCAGTCGCTGCGGGCGTGCACGATATCGTGCTTGCCATCGGCGTCGAAAAACTAAAGGATACCGGCTGGACCGGCCTCGGCGGGTTCGGTTTGCCAGGCAGCAGCATGGTCGAGGCAAATACGCCTCCGCCGGTTCAATTCGCGCTTGCGGCCACTCGCTACTCGTATCATTATAAAATCCCGATGGACGAACTCAAGAGGACTCTCGCGCGCATCGCGGTCAAGAACCATAAGAACGGCGCGCTCAACCCAAAGGCGCATTTCCAGAAGGAAATTAAGCTCGAGCAGGCGCTAAGGGCGCCCATGGTGGCTTACCCGCTCGGCCTGTTCGATTGCTGCGGCGTGAGCGACGGTGGCGCAGCCGCGATCCTCACCACTCCTGAGCTTGCCAAAAAATTCCGCGATGATTACGTGCTCGTCAAGGGCATCGGCATGGCCGTCGGCGGACAGCAAGGGATGCTGCAGGACGATTACGACTTCGTCCACTTCGAGGAAAACGTGCGTGCCTCGCAGATGGCATACAAGGAGGCGGGCATTAAAGACCCGCTCGAAGAAATAGACCACGCGATGGTGCATGACTGCTTCACCATCACCGAGCTTATCATCACCGAGGACCTGGGCTTCGCACCGCGCGGCAAAGGACCCGAGTGCCATGAAACAGGGATGTTCGACAAGGATGGTCAACTCGCAATCAATGTGGACGGAGGCCTCAAATGCTTCGGCCATCCCATTGGTGCGAGCGGTATCCGGATGATTTACGAGGTCTACAAGCAACTGCAGGGCAAGGCCGGTCCGCGTCAGCGCAAAAACCCGAAGCTCGGCCTCACGCACAACCTCGGAGGACGCCCGGGTTCGTTCACGTGCACGGTTGCCATCTTCGGCCGGTAAGGATACCAGCCGCGAAGGCACAAAGACAGAAAGAGGAGTAGGCCTCGAATTGAATTGACGAATCACACGAGCTTCTGCGGAGGGGCGGGCCCCCGCGCCCGCCCGTAATCTTTTCTGGACCACGGAGGCGCTGTGCAGGGGGAACCTTGTGTTCGCCCTGGTACCTTTCGTCTCAAGAAATTCCACTGATCTACTGCTGTATGCTGAACCGAATCAAGGTAATACCGACCCCTCGCGTGCGGACAGAGAATAGCGGCCGCCTGCGAGACATCCTCATCTTCTTGTTGCTATGGTATGCAGTACGGTATGCGACCCACATTGCTTCGTATCGCGCTTCAGCATTCCTGCTCACTTCCGCGCAAGCCTCACTGCACTTGCAGATAGCCTTTCTTATCCGCAGTCTTGCCGGCTTGATTTTTAGCGTCTGGTATTTGAAGAGATTCTGCTCTCGAAAGAACGCCGGCTTCTCTGAAAGACTCAGCCTCGGCCAGCCGATGGATATGACAAACCCAGTCTTTCTCGCGCACATGATTATCTTCTTGTTCGTTTTCACGCTGCCGAACATCACATACTACACGCTTGCAGCGAGAGCATCCCAATTCATAGCTCCCGATGTGGCACTCAGTTCTTACATTCTCACAGCGATGAGAGTTGTAATTCTGTCGCCCATTGTGGAAGAACTGATATGGAGGGGGTTTGCATATCCCATATTCAAGCAAAGATTCGGCCTGTCCATGGGCATCATTCTCACTTCGTTCCTGTTCGCTATTCCGCATCTCCCCGCGCTTTGGCAATACCCTTCCCTATGGGCGTTGGCTGCATTCGGATATATGTTCCTGATCGGCGTATTTCTCAACATTGTTCTGGAACGGGAGGGGAACCTGAAATGGTGCATCCTCCTCCATTCTCTCCTCAATCTCTCCCTTTTCCTTGTGGACATCATCTTCAAGGAACTGCTCTACGCTGCACCATGAACCATTTTAGAATGCCCTGGAAGTGGAGTGTCTGCCGCACTTGACAACAACAACCATCCATGCTATAATTATTGTCAGAGTAAAGCTCTTAGCAGCGAAGACGAGTTGGAAAAATAATTCGGTTCAGTCCGCAAGAGTATCGTTTTGCTCTTGCGGGCTTTTTTTGTTGCTCGGGAAATACATTACTCGAATTTTCAGCGAATGGAGGTGACACAATTTGCCAGAAGGAAAAGTGAAGTGGTTTAACGACCGCAAAGGTTATGGATTCATAACCCAGGACAATGGCCCGGATGTATTCGTCCACCATGAGTCGATTCTCGGAGGCGGCTTCAAGTCGCTTGCGGAGAACGACCGTGTCCGCTTCGAAACGGTCCAAGGCCCGAAGGGTCTGAAAGCAGAGAAAGTGGAGAAACTGTAAAGCTCTCTATATACTACACTGCACACAAACCCCGTATCACGTAATGTGGTACGGGGTTTTCTGTCTCTGTCGCCAGCCGGAGGCGCCGGTGTCTGCAGCAAGGATTCACCGCAAAGGCGCAAAGCGCGCAAAGAGAAGAGAAACGATTCAACCGCAGATTCGCGCCGATTAACCCCGAAGAATTCTAGAAGAGTCATTACGAGGAGCGAAGGATTGCAGGTCTGCGGGGTTGTATGTGAAACGAAACATCTGGGCCGTCATTGCGAGCGAGGGGCTGCAGCCCCGAGCGAAGCAATCTCACGATTTCGTTCAGTTTGTATGAATATAAAGTCCAGAACCCAAGATATGCTTTCACCACCGAGACACCAAGCCGCAAAGAATTGTCGGTTCCTTATCCTAGTGTCTTGGCGCTTTGGTGGTTAGAATCCTTCTTTGCGTCCTTCGCGCCTTTGCGGTTAAACACACGTTATAGAGATGCCGTATCCTGTTGACCGCGCAGGTGCATTGTGTTAGAATTGGTTTCGGCTCGAAGCTGGAGTAGCTCAGCCGGTAGAGCACCTCACTCGTAATGAGGGGGTCGTGGGTTCGAATCCCATCTCCAGCTCTTTTTCTTTTTATGTGCCTGAGCGAGCGCCCCCTATTTTTTCGCAAGCACCACTGTGTAGTACAATACGGGGTGAACAGAAATGGCACATTTCCTTTGCAAGCTCCATATCTTCTTTGTGGCAAATATTGCGCTTCTCCTTGTCGGCGTCCTACTGGTTCGGGATGTCTGGCGGCCTATCAGTGATACCTTGAGTGGAATCATCGGAATCAGGCTCCCGTGGATGCCGGCCATCTTCGCGCTCACTCTCCTGTTCCTGCTTATCGGACTCTTTCTTGTAATGCAAGATATCACGGGAATCGCGTCAGGGGTCCTTCACACAGAGAACACGTTGGCAACTGTCGGGCTCGTCGTTGTCCTTATTTTATTGAACGCATCCGTCATCCCCATCGTTGCGAAGGTCGGTATCATCGGATATGTCCCTCTCGTCACCCAGATTTGCAGGGTGTTCATGCGGCCAAGAACGGATTACGTGTTGCCTGACCCTTTGCGTCTCGCGGACGGCACGGAGGTTACCGACGCCGCCGCCTGGAAAGAAAAACGCCGGCCACAGATTCTCGCCCTCTTCGAGAATGAGGTTTATGGACGGATTCCAGACCGAGACATAGCCACAGAATTCTCCCTTGCCAGTATCGAGAATCATGCGTTGGATGGGAGGGCGATTCGCAAGCAGATAGTCCTGAGCTTCCGACACGGAGGAAAACATGTAAACTTGAACGTCCTCATGTACTTTCCCGCCAAGAGCGACCGGCCCGTTCCCGCGTTCGTCGGGCTGAATTTCTACGGAAACCACACTATCCATGCTGACCCGGGAATAACGATGTCGAACGCATGGATTGACTCTGAACGACCTTTTGACGACCTCGAGGGTGGCAAGATTGCGCAAACGCGCGGCTCGCGGGCCACCCACTGGCCGGTCGAGCGGATACTGCAACGCGGCTACGGGCTTATCACCATGCATTATTATGATGTTGACCCGGATTTTGATGACGGCTTTCAAAACGGGATTCACCCACTCTTCTATCGTCAGGGACAACAGCGACCCGATCCCGATGAATGGGGCTCGATCTCGGCCTGGGCATGGGGCTTGAGCCGGATAATGGATTACCTGGAGACAGATGCGGACATCGATCAAACCCGCATTGCCGTTATGGGACATTCCAGGCTCGGGAAGGCCGCCCTTTGGGCAGGCGCTCAGGATGAACGGTTTGCAATCGTTATTTCCAACAATTCGGGATGCATGGGGGCTGCGCTTTCACGCAGGAGATACGGAGAGACGATTGCCGATATTACCTCGATGTTCCCTCACTGGTTCTGCGGCAGTTTCAAGAAATACGCCGGCCGGGAGGATGAGCTTGCTGTCGACCAGCATATGCTCATTGCTCTGATTGCTCCCAGGCCGGTATGCATTGCGAGCGCCGACCTCGATATATGGGCGGATCCGGAAGGAGAATTCCTCTCGGCGATGGCAGCAAGCGGAGTCTACCGGCTCTTCGGAAAAGATGGACTTGCCGCGGACAAACAACCCGGCCTGCACACGCCTGTCACGAGCACCATAGGCTATCATATCCGCAAAGGCAAGCACCGGGTCACTCCGTACGACTGGGACCGGTTCATGGATTTCGCGGATATCTATCTCAGTATGAAATGAATAGGTTCTTGGGAAACTCCTCACCCTTTCTGTCGAGATATGGTTGCGCCTTTTGGCATAGTCGCATGCATGGAGAGGCAGGTCTTGACTGCGATTGACAGGCTATGCCGAATCCTGTAGAATCTCAGCCGTAGTGGGGGGCGTCGTTCGAGTCCCATTTCCGGCTCAAAAGTAATGGGGGCAGAGAATCAGTCCCGCGAGTGCTGACTTGGCTTCAGCATTTGTAGGTGCGAATTTATTCGCATAATGTTTCTAGCTTCTTGGTGCTCATGTCCAGTCGAATGAATTCGCACCCACAGAGGCCGACGCCAGGTCGGCAATCGTTGGATAGTTTTTCTGTGTTCCCGTAACAAGCAAATGGCCTAAAGCAGCAAAGGAGAACGTGTCATGACGGATGTTTACAAACGCCTGGCGCAGCGGTTGGACGAACTGCCGAATGGATACCCGGCAACCGAAAGCGGGGTCGAGCTCAAAATCCTCAAGAAAATCTTCACGCCCGAGGAAGCCGAGATGGCGCTCAAACTGAGGCCGATGCCCGAGACGGTCGAGCAAATCGCCGAGCGCCTGGGCAAGCCCGTTCCTGAGATGCAGAAAATCCTCGACATCATGGCCGACAAAGGCGAGATAGGCGCGTTCAAGATGTTCGGGCAGCAGATGTATATGCTATTCCCGTTCGTTATCGGCATTTACGAGTTTAACTTGCATCGACTGGACAAGGAATTGACCGAGCTGTTCGAGGAGTATGCGCCCAAGCTCGTTGGGACCGTTGGCGCTTACGCGCCGGCCGTCACGCGCGTCGTTCCCATCAGCACCCAGATAAACCAGGACCTCCACGTACACCGCCACGAGGACATTCGGCGGATGATTGACGAGGCAAAATCGTTCAATGTCATGGATTGCATCTGCAAGAAGGAACGCGCGCTCGAGGGGCACCCGTGCAAACATACGCTCCAGATATGTCTCGCCTTCTCGAACGAAGAAAACGCATTCGAGAAATTTTCGCGCGGCAGGACAATCTCGAAGGCGGAGGCCATCAAGGTGATGGAACAGGCCGAGGAAGAGGGCCTCGTCCATGCAACGTATAATGTGGAGGAGGGGCAGGTCTTTGTCTGCAACTGTTGCTCATGCTGCTGCGGCATCCTTCGCGGGGTGAAGGAATACAAAGCTCCGTACATCTTGGCCAAGAGCTATTTTGTGGCCGAGATCGACCAGGATAGCTGCGCGGCCTGCGGCGTCTGCAAAGACGAGCGCTGCCCCATGGATGCCATCGCCGAAGAGGATGGTGTGTACACGGTGATCGCCGAGCGCTGTATCGGATGCGGCGTCTGCACGCCAACGTGTCCCACCGAGTCCATTAAGCTCGTGCGAAAGCCCGAGTCTGAGCACGACGCCCCTCCATCAAACTTGATTGAATGGAACGTGAAACGGGCTGCCAGCCGGGGGATCGAAATCAAGATAGATTAACCCCCTCCTCAAGGTTACAGAAGAAATATGGGTGACCCAAAAGGGCACCCATATTTTTGTTGATTTTGGCGCCCTGCTGGCAACCAAACACCTCTCCTTGACGACCGAGTTTGTATGTCCATCTCTCAGACACGTTCCTCGCAAAATTTGCATAGTCAACGCCTGCCGATGGTGAAACCGCGCAAATATTTCGTATTAGCCTTCAGCCAATTGGCTGGATTATGTGAGTATACCATCCCCCAAAGGGCTCTCTTGTGGCGTATAAGTATCTTATTAACAATGGCTTAGAGTTGTCCTAGCTAAGCCGGTTTTTTGAATCGGGGTCTCTGGCATAGTAGTTGCTTTTTGACCAGATGAAGAAATGGCCCTCGCCCCAATTACCCCAACCCAAAATCATAGCCCATGAAGTGTGTGGGTGAAAGGCGGAGGGTAACGAGGTTCGCGGAGCTCCAGAATTCGCTGTCGCCCCCGACCTCAACTCACGTTGGTTGCATTTCTTATCAAATAGGGAAACACAAAGAGACAGGAGAGAGGTATGGCTGGGAACGGGACACCGCTGTTAGACGAATTGGAGAAAGGGCCGTGGCCGAGCTTTGTGAAGGAGATAAAGCGAGCGGCGGC
>QZKI01000114.1 GCA_003598055.1 Candidatus Abyssobacteria bacterium SURF_17
GTAAGCTCCGGTCGGGCTACGCCCTCCCTCCGCTTACAGCAATCCAGCAAGGAGACAATCCTCTCACTCTAACTGGTACAAAGAACGGGGGCAGGCCACGAATGTAACGAATCGGGACGAATGACACGAGTACGAGAGGAAGGTTTAACCACAAAGGCACAAAGGCGCAGGAGAACACTAACCACAGAGCGCACCGGGGGCACGGAGAGAAAAGAAGCACTGGAACACGAATGGAACGAGTTATACGAATCCCACGAATGAAGACAAGACCGATGAAACCACGGATGCAGACGGATTGACACGGATGTTTCTATTTTGGATTTTCGATTTTCTATTTTGGATTGAAACATAAGACACTTGGTCCCTCCGGGTTCGGATGCATGTGTGTCGGCTCAACTTTCTGACGCCTATTATGATGAAGGAGTGCGGAGAATGGGTCAAGGAAGTTTTTGTTAATAAGAAAGGGCAAAAAGATGGGAACACGAATATCGCGAATGGAACGAATTGCACGAATGCGTTTGAACCGCAGACCGTAAACTGCAAATCGTAAACCAATAGATAGGGACCACGAATTACACAAATTACACGAATTCCACGAATCAACTTTGAACCTTGAACGGCTCGGCTGAGCTCGTCGAAGACTCGCCGAAGTCTATACGCCGAAGTCTTTGAACCTTGGAATTTCAACCCGAGACAAGAAACGAGAAACGGATTCTTCACCACGGGGGACACGGGGAAGCACGGGGAAAAGACAAGAACAAGAGAGAGGGAACCACGGATTTCACGGATTACACGGATTGTCAAAAGCAGAGACCGGAGACAAGAAACGAGAAACATTTTGGTCAACTACGGAGAACACGGAGCCCACGGGGATTTTCTTGACAAGGAACCAGGGACAAGAGACAGAAACGAGAAACCATTTCTCACCGCGGAGGGCGCGGAGGGGCGCAGAGGCTGCAAAGAGCGATAAGGGGAGCAGGTGAGCAGGTGAAAAGGAGAAACGAGGAGCGATAAGAGGCGAAAGGCGAAAAGAGGCTCCATAAAGAGGGGAAAAGGGTCAAACGGGGAAATGGGAGAATCAAGCCGCAAAGACACGAAGCAAGATTTCACCGCGGAGGGCGCAGAGGACGCGGAGGCTGCCAATAGGCGAAGGGTGCAAGGCGAAAGAGGGAAGGAATCCACGAAGGGCGCGAAGGAGCACTAAGGATGGGGGGAAAGGGTGAAGGGAAAACGGCTCGACGCGATCTTACAGACAGAGGAGAACGCGGCCTAGTTGCCAGGTTAAATCTTGGCTACTACAGCTATTCTGCGTTTATTTTCTGCAATGAGACCTTATACCCGAAGGTCTCAAGCCTTCTTTTCGCGTTTCTCAGACTGACCTTGCTAAAAAAGGGGATTTCCAGCGGTTTTGCCGAAGAACTTATTATTGCGAATATGATGTGATAATCCGACGGATTCAGTTTAACGTTCGGTTTGCCAATCTTATGGCTGTTGGGTAACTTGTCATTTACCTTCTTTCTGAAATCACTATCCGCTACCAATAATTCGCCAGATACGACTCCTTGCGAAAATAAATGGCTCAGGACTGCCGAACCACCGTATTGCTTTACGTGAATGATCTCCTTACTTCTTGTGAACAAATCGCAGAATTCTATTTTGCTGTAGCCACCGCCATGTGGGATCAGGTCTCCGTCCATACAATAAAAGCTAACATCCCCTTTCGCTGTCTTTTGATTATATTCCTTTTCATTCCGATGCGTATAGGATGGTAGATACACTGAAGCACGGCTATCTCGTAAATGCTGGTATTCTCTGTCTACGCGTTTAGCGAACTCCTTTGCTACCTCATACCATTTGCCATTGCTTAAGAGATAGGTTTTTTCCTTTTTGTCGTCATGGATCTCACAATATAGACAATTGTATGCTTTCCATTGGTACTTCAGTTCCTCGCTACTTGAACTGAAACAGTAGATATGCCTGTTGAAAATTGAATGGTCCAAATTGCTCTTTTCGGATTCAGGCAGATCCTGAAGAAATTGAGACAGGATTATATCTTCCCTCAAGTCAACTTTCTTATTCCTGAAGGAAAATCCTAGGACATCTGACCAATCAACTAACTCTGGTACCGCCATCCATATTTTTTCCAGACGGTCGCGTTTAATATTATCGATCATCTCATCGTTCAACCGCTTAATTGTGTTCGGGTTCTTTATTTCGGAAATTTGGTCAATCCATCCAAAATCCTCCTTATAGTCATCGCTAGCGAATCTTTCATAGCAATCTTTCAGGAAGTCCTTGATATCGAATAAATTCACCTTCACCGACAAGCTTAAGGAATCCTTCCCCGTAACAGTCTTGCCAAACTTGCCATCCTTCGGCTTACCAGTGACCGACTGGATTAGGTCTTGCTCAATATCAATGCCAAAGTCGGCCGCTACGCCCTCGCGACTTAACTGCTCGCTTGCATCTTTCGGAACGGAGGACATGTTCTTCTTATGAATGCGCCGCAAATGACTAGGGTCAACAGCATTCAGTGTTACTTTCAGGCCAAACCGTTCTTCCCATGTGCCCGGATTAAGGAATGTCCAACCGTACCCAAACGGAATCGCGAAAATCCTTCTCTCGTTTGACGAGACCGCAACCTCTGTTAGCAGAACGGCTTTGGAGCTTGCATTAAATAGATCGAGGTCCTTACCCAAAGACGTGCCGAAGAACTTTCTTATCCATGAGGGCTCGAAAGCGTGAGATTCTCCGAAATAGAGAATTCCTATTCCATTCAGGGCTTTGGATTTGAGATCGTCAGGGTTTTTCAAAATATCTCTGTGTTCCGAGTAGTCTGCCTTGATAAGGTATATGGACAGTCTATTTACCGGCGTTCGTTGGCTCATAGCAGAATGAAAAACACTCTTTTTTTCCAGCAACGGATGGGTAATTCCAAGACGATGAAAGTACTATTTCTTAAGTCGAAAGCAAACAACACTGCTCACGAGCGGCTTCATCAGGATATGTGGTTTGCTTGGAGGAATCGATTCATGTCCGTGAACATACTAAAGAATATGGGTTTTCCAGAAAAAGCCAGCGGTGATACTGGCCCGACTGCCATGAAAGGAAATTCTTGAAGCTCGCGGGCTGGGAAACTCTGTGGATCGCGGAATGATCGGTACAACTCCAAGGAACGCTTGTCTCCGCTGACGAACTCCCGAAGACGATCGAACTCTGTGCCCATTGCAAGCCCAAAGCCAAAAGCAAGAATACGGAGTTGCTGCAAGATTTCATTGTCGAGTCCGCCAAGTGTTTGACTGATGAAGAGCCATCCCAGTCCGTACTTTCTTGTTTCCCGCACTGCATTGCGCAGGACCGTGCGCAATACCTCAGCTTCGCTGCCGCCATTGATGCGGCCTGCCGGAGCATGTCGCGCGGCCTCGTCAATCATCACAAGTACGTTTGCACTCTCCTGTCTCCTAGAACGTTGCGCAGATTGGATAATTAACACGTTGAGAAGTCTCGTCATGACTCTCCGCTCGATTTCCTCTGCCCACAGCCCCGGATTACCCTCTTCCGAGATATCAATAACCACAACGGGGCGTGGTTGGTTTGAGGACCCACTCTGAATGAGGTCTCTCACTATGCCAAATAGAGTTCTCCTTCCTTGTCCGGATCTAAACAGGTCTGCAATCGGGAGCCAGCCATTTTGAAATGTAACGTCAAATTCTGAAGTCAGAATCGTGTTCGTGCGGTCGCGAAGTTGATCCGCCCGAGCTTGACTAGTATAGATCCGATTAGCTCGTTGCGAAACTATGTTCAATGCTGTACGTAACGCATTTTCCGAAGAAAGCTGCGACAGAGTTATCCCAGACCTCTGCAACCCCTCTCGTATATACTCTGCCGCCAGCGGCACGTTTTCCGCTCCTCTCACATCGAGTTGGTCTTGAACGAACCTCCTTACGACTAGAAGTTCCTCGAGAAGGTCCCATGTGTCAAGTTGAAGATCGACTATGCGATACCGCTGAATCGGGCGGCCGAGATTAGTGACAACCGTGTCCAATGGCAATCCTTGATGACCTCGACGCACCCCATTCAACTCATCCGAGAATTCTCCCTGAGGATCGATGAGGAGGATTCCAAGGTGGGGATGTCTGGCATAAGCACAAAGCATCATCTTTGCCAAACCGGATTTGCCAGACCCTGTCTTGCCGAAAACTCCAATATGGTAGGCCTCACCTGCGCCGCCAGGGCCCTGGTCGTTGCTGCCGAAATGCTTGAACCACATCGGATAGAGGATTTCATTGGCGTAGGCTTGGCCAAGGTAGAAGATTTCTGAACTGTATGCCTGCAGTAGTTGGTCAAGTAACTTTTGATCGATTCTGGATACCCTTGTTCCTGTCGCCGGAACCATCCCCAACACTTCTGGTTGGAACCCATTCGGCGTTTTCTTGAAGGTAGCACCTACGACGAGGTCAGCCGTTCGCGTGTCCTGTCGGTTTGTGATTGGCGGAATCTCGCCTGTCCGCTTCACGAGATTTCTGAATACGGAATCCTCATGCCACCGATTCTTCAGTTCGATGCCGACAATTTGGCCAACCGAAACAATCTCTTGCCCGTTCTGTGTCGCCTGAAAAGCTGAAAGAGCACCCACCAATCGCTCTTCAGTGGCTTCTTGAAGCAAGTCGAGTGTGAGCTCCGTATTCGTCGACGGGCTGCCAACTACAGCCACATCCTGGTTTCGGTTATTGGACATCAGACACCTCCTCGGCCACCTTCTGTGCGATAGTTCTGCAAGAAAAGAAGCGTATTTTCGATGTCGGGAGAATTTCCCGCGACATGTTGAGCAACGGCCTGTTCGATAACGGACACTCCAGAACCAAGGCTCTTGACCATCCTGTCTGCTAAAAACAAAGGATATGGTTCCACGACAGCAGGGCTGAAAAACTGTCGTGTGACACCCTCAAGAACTATCGAGAGTCTTGTATTACTGGAGGCAACTGAGAAGGGCAATTCCATTCTCAAAGCCGGAAGCCATCCGTATGGTCTGAAGTAAATGACGGAAATTCCGTTCAGAGCTGTCCGCAGCTCATCCATGTCTTTCTTCGGGCAATATTTCTCTGGCAAGTGGTCAACTTGTTGGCTCGCGGGGTCAGCGTTGTCGTTCAGGGGGAGTGGCCGCGTAAATTCACCTGGATTCAGTATCATCGTCGCAAGCGTCTTGCCATCTACGACCACAGGTGGATTCAGCATATTTCCGCGAAGGAACTCGTTACGAGATGTGAATTTCGGCATTGCTACAGTTCTGTCGCTATGTAGGAGCCCTTTTAGTTTCTCAAGTGAACCCTCATGCCAACGGGCAAGAAAATCATCCGCCAATGTTTTCGCACAATCTTGGAGCTTGGTAAGTGCTTGATTTAGATAGATTATGAGAGATGAAAATGAACCGTCGAGCAACACAAGGTCATGAGGAGCTTGCCATGCAAGCGTCATCTCCATCGAAACCATTGTTCCACGCAGAACACTTACTGTCTCAACCCGATGCGGAAGACCGTCAACCCACATGTCGTGATATGGTTCTGGCCAATATCTCTTAGCCTCTTTGGAGGTGCCCTCCACCGCTACTGCGGCTGCGGCGCAAAGATCCAACGCTGTCAGGCAATGGATCTGATACGAGCCGTCCACACCGACTACGGAGGGTTCCCTGGGAACGTCGAGGTCTGCTTTTCGACAGATTAACTGATTGTTGCAAGCTTCTATATGCAGAAGTGAGCGAGCATCTCGAAGCGCCTGCAAGTTTCGTGAAACCCCTTCTGCAACCGGTGTAGCCTTGGCGAGAAGGTCCCGGACAAGTGCATCGGGCAAATCTGCGAATGCCTCCATGGGCTCAGCTGTTCTCTTTCAACGATGGTCTGACCTTTTTAGGCGGCCATATTCGATACTGCTCGCGAGTATACTCCTTGTACTCTGGCATACGTTCCGCTCGCCTTAGCAGCCATCGTTCAGCAAAGACATCTGTCAAATGGGAAACAGGCCAGTCGTAGAAGCTGGGTTTCTTGACTTCTCCTCTCAAGAAAGGCAATGCTTCTTGACCGAGTGGCGCTGCAAAAATTTCCCGGCGAATCCCATGATATATAAGGTTAGCGGAGAGTCCGATCTTTGAGAGACACTTTCGAATGACCTCCCTCTTGTTTCGGAAGCCGTTTCCCCATGCTTCGTGCTTTGCGGTGGGCTCGCAATGCTTTTCCACGTATGCCCTAATGTCGTCGTAAACCCCATTAGAGAAGTGAAACTCGCCGGATCCTTGGGTAAAGCCGAGACTGATCCAGTATTCATGGGCATTAACCCGGAGTCTGTTGTAAATGGAGGACCGACCGAGGGCCGATGTTGTAGTAATTAGCGCAAGATAGGGGTGGCGAGTTTCCTCCCTGATCAACGACTTCTGCCCCTTGTACTTTCTCCGAAAGGACTCCCTGACCTCGTTACTGCATATCAACATCGCAATAAGTTTCCCGCCAAGAAGGAATGAATACGGCGGAACGGCGCCAAGCACGTAAGCGTCCATAACGTGATAGAGCTTCTTGGCTTTGGTTTCTTTGTCCCATCCAATCCAATGATCGCGCGCCCGCATTGCATAGACCGGGTCGCCAAGACCAAAGAGCCCAATTAGCTTGCCATTGCTCGCATCTAGCACCAAGAAACGCAAGCGTCTTCCGTATCCAGAGGATACAGGGATGCTCCAATGAAGACAAACGTAACGGAAAAGGACTTCATACTCCGATCCTGGCTCGACAAGGACGAGACTCGGACGAATATCCTGCGGTACTACTTCATAGCCATTGGCTATGTATTGGATGAGACGGTCTTCGTATGGTTTCAGATAGGGTTTAGACTCCTTCAGTTTCTTCCGTACGGCTAGCTTGTTTAGGGACCGGCAGTCGTCCTTGGATTGATTTTCGGGCACATGGATCAGCCCACCTCTTACGCTATATCCCTGCCTGCGTAATGACCGGACGATAGCAGTTCTCAGATACTGTGCCGAGCGCGCGCGCATGATAAATCTCACTCTCTCATGACTATTGGTTTTGGCCGCGAAATCCAGTCAATAGAGATTTCCTACCGAGTAATGTGCGTCAAAGATCACTTAGGTGTCCCCGGTCCGGCGGGGTATTTAATATGACTGACTCGTTAGGTTCAAGTCATTGATACAATTCCCTTTTAATGATACGATTTTGAGCCAAGATAGTCAAGGAGAATGTGATGGTAAAAGATGAGGAGGCACACTGGGCAAATAAGGAGCAATCCGGCCAGAACAACGATTTCAAACCGCTATTTATGAATTGCTTCTCTGCAAGTGCGCTGATGAACAAACAAGCACCAATCCTGTTGCACACAAAATACTACTTTCAGGCAACTGATGTCAAGAGGGGCGCGTAAGCTGAGGGTTCCAGGTTCCGCGTTCCGCGTTCCGAGTTAGGGAATCCGTATGCATCTGGTTGACGAAAATGGTTTCTGGTTTCTTGTTTCTGGTTTCTGGTTGAAGGGATTCATCCACGAAGGGCACGAAGGAACACGAAGGATCGGGGGAAACGGGGAAGCGGACAAAAACTTCATCCAGAAAGGGAGCGAAGGAACACGAAGCTGGTTTGCGGAATCGGCGTAGGAATGGCTGCTCGAGTTCTCATCTTTGCGCTTCAGATGCGATGATTTTCTCAAGTTCAGCGATGAGTGGCGGGAGGTCGTCAGTGACCGTATCCCAAACTCTGTTAAGGTCAATGTCGAAATAGACATGGATGAGCCGGTTTCTCATGGCTACAATGTTGGCCCATTCAATCTGTGGATGTCTCTCTCTGAATTCTTTTGTGACGTTTGCGGCAGCCTCGCCGATAATCTCGATGGGGCGGATGAGGGAGTGAGTCAGTTGGCGGTCGGTATCGAGGTCTTTTCGAGTTCTGCCCTTTGCGTGTGACAGCGCTTCATTCGCGGCGTCGAGCATATGATGTATTCGAATAAGGTCACTCTTTCTCATACAAGAGTTCCGCCGAGTCGAGCACTTCTTGCCGGAAATATTTGCTCAAGTCTTGGGGCGTTCTCAGGTCAACTTTGCGCCCGAAGATTTCGCTCAACTCGATTTCAATGCCTGCCAACCGTATGAGTCCGACAACGGAGTCCGGCTCGAATTCAATCAGCACGTCCACATCGCTCTCGGGCTTGAAATCAGCGCTGAGCACCGAGCCGAAAAGCGAGAGCCTGCGGATATGATGGTTCTTGCAGAAGGTCTCTATTTCCTCTTTAGGTATTTGAATATGCGCTTTTGTCGTCATCATTGCACCTCGATAACCTTCAAGCTTTCGATACCGCCGTAATGGTTGGGCAACAGGCGCTTTGGTCTCGAATGAGGATTTCATACATTTTCTTTGACCTCAGACCATTTTTTGAATCGGCCTGATTTGAAATCCTCGTCGCCTTTCATGATGCTCTCGAGGAAGTCTTTGTCGGAAAGGATTTCTTTGGTTGCCGCGAGTTCTTCTTTGGCCTTGAGGTAAGCGATGAAGTCGGCAACCTCTTTCTTGCTTTTCTTCGAGAGTTTGTCAAAATCGGGGATAGGGCTTTTTGTGTTGGCCCGTTTTGTTGTCGCCATGGTCGCCCTCCTTTGTTTCATCCAAGAACTATTATACCACATGTGGCGCTGGCTATTCGGAGGATTTGTCGAGGTCGAGCATGTCGGTGCCGCCGAGGTAGGGAGCGGAGCGGACGCGCTTGAGTGTCATTATCTTCTGGAGAACTTCTTGTATTCTGTGGCAGCTCTTGAGCACAATTTCGAGGTCATCCCGTGAAACATTGCCTGCCTCGAGGTCGAGCATCATGTTTTCGGCCGAGAGCAGAATCGCCTGGAGAGGGTTGTTTATCTCATGATGAATCGTCGTGACGAATTTGCCGAGTTCGGCCAGCTTTTCGGCCTCGGTCAGCTTTTCGCGGGTGGCGCTCAGCTCGTCATACAATTTCTTCGTTCGCATTGCCGAGCGCACGCGCGCGAGCAATTCCTGCGTATCGAACGGTTTGGCGACATAGTCGTACGCACCGCTCTCGAGCCCTTGGATCTTGCTTTCGACATCGTTCATCGAGGTTACGAGAATAACGGGCACGTATCTGTCCGCATGAATTTCGTTGAATTTCCTGCATGCCTCGAACCCGCTCATTTCGGGCAAGACTATGTCGAGCAGGATGAGGTGCGGCCGCACTCTCTTATCCGCCGCTATGGCCTCCTCGGCGCTGTACGCGACCGTGACGTCGTACCCAAGCACGCTCAGCTTCGTCTTCAGAAGCTCGGCGCTCATCCGGTCGTCGTCAACGACGAGTATTCGCCCCGGTTCTTTCTTTTCTTCGGTCATTTGACGGTAAAGGTGATTTTCCCGGCGCCAACGTTGCCGAAATAATCGGTTGCCTTCACGACGATTGTGTGCTCGCCTTGTTCCAATGAGTCGAGCGTAAATTCCACCCGTTCGGACGGTGAATCAAAAATGCCGTCTGCGGGGAAGAGTGGCATCCAGTCGCCTGCATCCACGCTGTAGTGCGCCGTTCGGACGGGGCTGAGGTTGTCTGAGACAGTGCACGTTATTTGGTAGCTTCCCTTTGTGTCCGTGCGGGCCGCCTTCAAGCCCTCAACGCGCGGAGGCGTGTTATCAATCGTGAACGGCTCGCTCACGCGCTCGTCGGTGAGCGCCTCGGCCTCGGGATTGCTCGGTGAGTCGGTCGCCGCCACTTTGATATGGTATTCTCCGTCCGGCACGGCTTCCGTATCCCACTCATAGGTTTTCTCGGTCAGCTCGTCTTTGAGCAGTTTCCATCGTGTCTCTTCGAGCCCTTTGAAGTAGACTGCATACTCGAGCGTGTCGCCGTTTTCGTCGCTTGCTTCCCACTTGACTTTCACCTTCGTTTGAGGAGCGGCAGGGGCCGTCTTGACGCCTTCCTTGGTGGCCTTTGCCTTGGCGCCCTCTTCTTGACCGGCGCCTCCCGCAGCAACTCCTGCGAGAGCCTTCGCCATCTCTGCCGGATTGGAGCCATTTTTCTTCTCGCCGCCGTTTGAGCCGACGGTGACCGACTGAACGGTCGGCGCCAGGTTGCTCTGAAGGTACGCCACCGTCACCTTTCGGAGAACGGGACTTCTTCGTGAGTCGGACGTGCTGAATAGCACCCGCCATTGGACATAGCGCGCCGCGGGCGAAACGGAATCAAAACCTTCCGCCCCCTTGTGTTCCTCCGACCACTCGCTCCAGGTGTCATCGGGTGTCTCACTGTTTCCGCTGCGGGTCGCGACCGAAAGGCTTGCTCCGGCGGGCACATCGGCCTCCCAGAACACTCGGCCCCAGCGGGAAATCGCCGTTGCGTCGTGAACGTTCGAGATAAAGGTGCCTTTCGCGGCATAGCCCTCGCTGAACCTGATGATTCCGGCGTCGTTTCCGAGGGAGGCAACTATCGCGCCGCTGTGCGAGCGATGCAGCTTGAGCACTTGCTTCTGGTCGGCCTTGTAGTACGTGCCTGCCTCTCGCGTGGGAGAGATCTCGTACACGATTCCTTCATCGCCTGAGCCCGCCAGGAGGGTGTCGCCAGAGAGTGCGATTGAGAAAATGAGTTTCTCGGGCGAGGTCCAGAATTTTGTTGCTGCTCCATCCTTCGCGATTTTGTACACAATGCAGGTGCGCTTCTTAGGACTCGGTATCGCCGGCATTCCCGGCATCGGGCCGGGCGCCTGCGGCTGCTGAGAAGCCGCCGCCGCGACAGCCGCTTCAGCGGCCCCTTCTCCGCTCGGTCTCGGGAAGGAGGGGACGGCGACCGGCGGAATCTTCATGAAGAGTTCGCCGGGCGAGGACACCGCGAAGAGGTTGCCGTCGGCATCGAATGTCATCGAGACGATTTCCTCGAGGTCGGTATCGCAAAACACGAACGGACGCCCGCTTGGGTCGATTCGATAGATGATTCCGTTTTGTTCGCTCCCGGCGTAGAGATTTCCCTCGTCGTCGCTGATGAGCGTCAGGATGCGACGCTCGGGCGAGTCATAGAGCGTGGTGGCTTTGCCGCCGGGCTCTATCTTGAAGATTTGGCCTTCGTCTCCGGTTCCCGCAAAGAGTGTTCCGTCCGGCCCGATAGAAAGAGCCCACACCGCGTTCTGGCCGGTGTCGGCGTATTCGGAAACCGCGCCCTGCGTGTTTATCGCGTATATCTTTCCGCCGGGGAAGCCGGCGGCGTAGAGAGTGTCTCGAGCATCGACGGCCAGCGCGAACACCTGTTGGAGCTCGAGGTCAGCGAAAAGCGTTGGCTCTCCCTTCACAGGAATCTTGAATATCTTGCCGTCATTGCCGGTTCCCGCGTAGATGCTCTTCTTGGAGTCTTCGGCGAGCGTCCAAGCATAAAGCGCGTCAAGCATCGTGACGCTCGCGCTCGGCCCGAGCGTAATCTCGCCGGGCGCTCTGATGGAGACGCCGTCGGGCTCTCCGGCCTCGAAATCCTCGCGCGAATCCGCTTCCCAGAGCGTGCTGGTTACGGCCCATGCGCTTGAAGCGGAAAGTATGAAGAGCAGCGTGATGGTCCACACGATGGTCTTGCGGATTGTCAACATGGTCCTCCTTCATAGGCGGTTAGTGCTATCTGGCACGTCTATCGATGGTTATGGGAATCATCAGTGAGCCGTTGATTTCGAAATCCAAGGGAATGTGTTCTTCGAGGAGCACGCTGGCCCTCGATATTCCTATCGGCTCTCTTCCAATGGTTTGGGACATCACGGAGAAGACGGATGAGGGAAGCGCCGCCATTTCCTGTCCGTTGATGACGATTCCGGGGTCAGTAACCATGACTCGTATGTCCAGACGATTGCCCGGATAATCTCTATCAACGAGCTCGATGAGTTTCTTTATGCTGGTGGCCTGAAGGCTGAACGGACTGCGGAGCATCTCGAAAAACGCCGTTTCGGGAGCAGCCGATATTTGCACAAATGCCTGTCCTTCAGGGAACTGCTCCGGAATAGTGAGGACGAACCGTCGCTCGATGGAATCTTTCATGTACGGCTTCATGATTACCTTGAGCTCGATGTCTTCCCCCGGCCTCAGCGTTTGTTTGCGGATGCGTGCGCCGGTAATCTGCGCTGATTCGACTGCCTCCTGCACCTCGACTTCCATCGAGATATCCTTGATGGAAAGCTCCTCAAACTGGTTCGTAAGGAGCATGGTCAGGTCCTTGAACAACCCGAGCGAGGCCAGCGGCGGGAATCCGCTCAGGCCTGAGACAAAGTCCTCATTGTGAATTACGGGAAAGCCGTCCAACTCGATATCGTATCGCACTTTCGCCGAGAATGGGCCGCTGCTGCTTGCAACTTGGCCGAACGAGCTTGCCAAGGCCATCACCGTCAGAGCGGGGAGCAATTGCCGCGTGCGCGCTATCTCGAATCCGAAACTCCGGGCGGAGTCCTCGCCGCTGCGCGCGACACAAAGGGAAACGGGCACCATGTCGGGCGAGCCTCCCATAACGCCCGCAACGCCGGTACGCCTATCCTGCGTGAGCGTGCCGACCGACGTCAGCGCCGAGCCCACTTTCGAGGAAATGACGAGGCTGGCAAGCACCGTGTGCACGTACGCGGTGGTCATCGGCAGGTCCACGGAGCCGGAAAGCATGAATGGATGCCCGAAAGCGAGCACCCTATCGCCCTCTCTCACCGTGAGCGTGCCGATGGCGGACGCGCTCATGTCACCGCGCACGAGTTGCACGCCCACTGCGGCGCCCTCTTCAAACGGAGCGTCCTCGGCTGCCATGCTGGCCGGGAACGACCCGCCGACAACGGGCACGATGCCGCAGGCTGCAAGCTGAGGCCTGAAGAATTCCACCGACTCCTGCGAGAATCCGGAGAATATGATTGGCGTCATGATAGGGCGAATGTCGGCTGCGCCGGTTGCTGCTGTCGGAAAAGTGAAACTGAAATCCCGTGCTTGCGCCCATCCATCAGCTCCCCCCTGCGCCTGCCTGAGTCCCGTTGCGGTATCATCCTGTTCTTCGAAGCTGAAAATGCGGAGCATCTCTTCGATGGGCGTAATGCCGGCGACCGCTTCCTTTTGGAATGCCCATGAATAGGCGAGCGCCCCGATGATTCTCCCATCAATATAGATTGGACTGCCGCTCATCCCGGCAATTACGCCGGCGGTCTCGATTGGTCCTCCGGAGACACGGGCAAGGATCAAGTTACTCTGCGGGTCTGTCCCGTACAAGACGCTGATGATTTCCGCATCGAACTTCTCGATGGTCGTGCCGGAGAAGACCGTCAGCCCGTATCCCTTCATGCCCGGCTTTATCTCGTTGATGAACATGTACTTCTGTGAATCGGCGGCGGATGGGATATTCTCTTCCGCTGCCGCATTCCTCTGCGCGCACACAAAGATGAGCAGCAGAGCGAAAGCCATTACTCCGGCTGCGCCGCAAGCCGTTTTGACAAACATGAACAATAAAACTGTCCTATAGTTGCGACGTAACGGCGCGCAGGATGCTGCGCCTCCGGAAGAAAGGTTGATTTTCCGCGTTGTACGGGCACGGCGCGCCGTGCCCCTACGTTGGATTCCCAACTGTGGGACAGATTTCGATGTGCTCTGTTTCTTCATTTCTGTGCTGAACCGCATACTCCTCCCTTTCGATTCTATTTGAAGTTACGGCCATAATACCCTTTCTGCCATACAGCGTCAACCCCCCTCTTTCTTTGTGACCTACGAATCGTTGCTCCGCTCGTTCAAACATGCTAGAATACGGCGACCATAAGCATTTGGCACATTGCTTGAGTACGGAAACAGGACAACGGGTCGGTCCATCTATGTCGGAACATGCCTTGATAGTCAGGAATCTGACGAAATCCTACGGGAGCGTCCGCGCGGTGGACGGCATATCGTTTGCCATTCGCCGCGGCGCCATCTTTTGCCTCGTCGGCCCGAATGGAGCGGGAAAGACGACGACGATGGAGATGATTGAGGGGCTGAAGCAGCCCGATTCGGGCGAGATAGTGTTGCTCGATATGCGCCTGCCGCAAGAGCTTGGACGGGCCAAGCAAATGATAGGTGTGCAACTGCAGACAACGGGCCTGTTCGAGCGGCTCACGGCGGGAGAACTCGTGAACCTGTTCCGGTCATTCTATGCCCGCCCGGTTCCAGCCGCGGACGTCTTGAAGGCAGTCTCGCTCGAAACAAAGAGTGACCAGTTGGTATCGCAACTCTCGGGAGGACAGCAGCAGCGGCTTGCTGTCGCGCTTGCGCTCGTGAATGACCCCGAATTGCTGTTTCTCGATGAACCGACGGCGGGGCTCGACCCGCAGGCGCGGCGCGAGGTGTGGCGGCTGATCCAGTCAATGAAACAGCGGGAGAAGACGGTCTTCATGACGACGCACTACATGGATGAGGCCGAGAAACTGAGCGATGAGGTCGCCATCATCGATTACGGCAAAATCATCGCGCACGATGCGCCGCGCAATCTGGTCGCGGGATTGAACAAGGCGAACGTAATCGAGTTTTCGACCGACAGCGATGTGACCGACAATCAGTTCTCGGGCCTCAGGAGCGTCTCCGCCGCAACGGTGCTGAACAAGAACGTTGTCCTTTACACCACGGACGTGAAGGAATGCCTCGTGGACGTTCTCAATCTTTCACAATCGCTGAGCTTTGAAATCAAGGACATGCAGTTCCGCAACCCATCGCTCGAGGACGTTTTCATCGAGCTCACCGGCCGCATGCTCAGAGAATAGGCTTCCAGCCATTCTGCGAAATCCCCCTTGTTGTTTTCCTCGCATGCCTTGCATGGAGATTGTAGACATTCTTCCCGATTATCTTGGACAAGAGGGCGTGTTGCCCAAAGGAGAAACGACCGCATTTTCTTGTGGGCAGGCCCCCGCGCCTGCCCAGCCCGCGCAAAACGGCGCATTTGGTCTTTAATTGGGCAGGCGCCGGGCCTGCCCCTACAAGAGAGAATGTTGTGATTGATTTGGGTAACAGGCCCAAGAGTTTTGGTTGCAATTCTTTCAACGCAGTCATTGCGAGCATTCGACCCGACTACGATGGGTTGCTTGTGAAAGAAACGCGCATGACTCCTCATTGTCATTGCGAGTCATGGACCGCCTTGTGCGGGGCATGACGAAGCAATCTCTGCAAGATCGTACGCATGCCTAGGAGATTGCTTCGGTCGTTGCACTCCCTCGCAATGACTGATGGAACGCCGGTTTCTTAGGGGGAGCGACGGGGCGCAGATCCGATGGTCACAGACCCGAGCGACCGAAGCAATCTCGCTCGTAGCGTTGAAGATGCAAACAGAGATTGCTTCGCTCGGGCCTGTGATCCTCCGGCTTGCGGCCGTTCGCTCCTAAGAAACAGAGTGTTCACGATCTATTCGGAGACTCCAGCCAGCGAGAACGTGAAAATCCCCCCCACCCCCCTTTCATAAAGGGGGGAAATTGTCCCCCTTTGCAAAAAGGGGATAGGGGGATTTCGCCGCATAGCTCCTCATGTTTCTTCCACACACAACCCCGCCGCAGGTGGGGTCGAATGCTCGCAATGACAGTCAAGAAAGCTAGGCCACAGATAGTACAATTTTGTAACCTTGAGGCCAGGGTTGACGCTGCCAGGGGCTGCGATGCGTCAGATGGAAGGACCGCCCTTCCCGAAGGATCAAATTTCTCAGGGGGTAAGTTATTCAAAATAGGCGACTTACATTTTCAATGACGAGAGAGAGCGGTATGAAGAGTTATGGCACCTTCCTTGCTTGTTAAACCAGCCGAAT
Source organism: Candidatus Abyssobacteria bacterium SURF_17 (assembly GCA_003598055.1). GTDB lineage: Bacteria > Abyssobacteria > SURF-5 > SURF-5 > SURF-5 > SURF-17. Next base: position 15,778 of record QZKI01000114.1, read on the forward strand.
GAATTCGGCCCTACAAGAATTATTTTGGGGCCATTTCACACATGGCGCGAATTCTTGCAATCAAGCATCAGCAAGTTTGTGGGTTCATGAGCGTAGCAGACGCTTCAAATCTTGGGAAGAGTTTTTCGCTAGGAGCGTGAAGAAGTGGCGACGGAAAAGAAAGAGAAGAAAAAGCAGCCAACGCTTGACTATTCGGAATTACTGCGGGAAGCCCGCTCCGGTCTGTTCCGCGATACGAGAGTGCTGGCGCTGAGCGTCGGCGTAATGCTTCTGTATGCGCTCGGGCTCCTTCTGAAATAAGCTTGCCGGCACGCCCGCCAACGAATTCCCTTCAAAGCGCAACCTCTCTATACTGCTATCTCTGTTGTCATTCATGGAGCAAATGCGCAAGGCAAAAAGCAAGCTATTTTAACCACAGGGGCACGAAGACACAAACGAAGAGCAAAGGACGCTATTGTCTCTGTGTCCTCGTACCTTAGTGGTTAAAACTCTTCTTTTGATCTGCTGGGAAGTATTGCTTCAAAGGGTATGGTTGCGGCTGAGCGGCGCCGGACTCGCGCGAATCTATGCAATCGAGGAGCAGTCTTGCGTGGATGGCCTCGTAGAGCGTTTTCCAATTGCCGTTGCAATGAATCCCCCTAATGAAACTGTCCCGCAATTGTAGGGGCGCCCCTATGTGGGCGCCCGGGCGGCTCGCCGCGAGCGGCTCGCCGCGAGCGGCCACGCAGGGCCGCCCCTACAAGAATATCATTGACGATTTCGAATTGCGGGACAGCTTCCTCACCCCCTTTAGGAAAGGGGGGATAGTGAGACTGTCTCGCAATTAATAGGAATGCATACCTGTAGGGGCGAACCTCGTGTTCGCCCTCGACGCAATGAATTACGACGTTACAGAAGCGGGGATTTTGGCGGCTGCACGGGCACGGCCCGCCGTGCCCCTACATTACATCTCCCATCGCGGGACAGTCTCACAATGAGGGAAACGTATCGTATTTTGGAAACGTACTACTACTACTGCTTACCCTCCAGCTTGAGGCGCGCGAATTTCGTGTGTTGGAGAGATGGGTCGAGCGAATCGACCATTTCCCGGTATACGTATTTCGCTTGCGTATCGTCGCCAAGCCTCTCGAAGCAGGTGGCGAGCTCGACATAGGCCTGGGGCGTCTGGCTGTGGTTCGGGAAATTGCTGACAAGCGACCGGTATTGCTGGATCGCCGATTGATAGTCATCCAGTTGATATTGATAGAGGTTGCCCATCGCCATGACGCGGTCGGGTGTATCCTCCGCCCGCCAATTGGTCTCGATGAGCACTTTGTGCTCCGCAATGGCGGCGCGCGCCTTTTCTCTCCTTGCGGCATCCAACTTCTCGGCCAGTTTCATTCTGGTTGAGACCTCTTCGGGCGTGACGACAACCGTTTCGGCGGCTGGCGCCGCAGCGATTTCCGGCGGCTGGGCGACCTGCAGGAGCGTTTTCAGGACACCGAGCGACAGCAGCACGAGCGCAATGATGGCGCCGACAAGCACTTCCCTTCTTTTCGCGAATAATTCTCCGACATTCTCCGCAAATGACATGCTCTGACTCCTTTAGTCCACGCGCCAGCTTCTTTCCTTGAATCCGGTGGTTATCCAGATGTCCTCCGCACCGATGAGACCCGGAGGCAGATTGTTGATGAGTTCCGGAACCTGGTATATCTTCGGCACATTCGTGCCCATATCGAAGACATCGCACACAAATGTGCCGGCGATCTGGTTTTGTTTCGTAGATTTGATTTCCCGGCCCCCGTAAAATGCGGCGGCCATGTAGAGTTGAGAGTCGCCCGGGCCGTCTGCGAGGTATATATCTCTCTTGGCCACGACGCCGAGCACATCCTGTGTGGGGAAAATGCCGACCGGAATGAGATTCGAGTGCACGTCTATGTCGCCGATTGCGCCCGCTTCACCCGCTTCAACGGAGGTGTCAGTGCCTCCGGCAGCGTAGATGGTCCCTCTGCCGTCGTATAAGACATCCAGGCTCTTCTCCCCGATAACGAGGTCGCCTTCAATCTTTATCATGCCGTTTATGGTCAGGAGCGCCGTATCGGCCGCGTGAGTTGGGTCGTAGCTGATGCTGTTCGTGCCGTAGGTGATAGTGAACGAATCACCGGTCACGCTAACATCGGCGCCAACCGGAAAACTTCCTTCGATCTGGTATTGGGTTATGGCGATCGCTGCCGAGTTGCTGTCGTCGAGCACGAGCGGCGGCAAGGTAAGACAGTAGGTATCGAAGAACGTATCGTAGTCCGGATACGTCGTGCTGGTACCGG
>QZKI01000049.1 GCA_003598055.1 Candidatus Abyssobacteria bacterium SURF_17
TCAGCAAGGCGTCGGATATAGCTACACGGCATACAGTCAATTCCCGTGGCCGGACTTGCACCGGCTAGACACGCGGCCCTATGGGCTGCAAACTAAGGCGCCAAGACACAAAGACGAATTTCTTTTTCCATCATTCCCTTTTCCATGCATTCGCATGGGGACAGAGCCCTTGCTAGGGCTCTGTCCCCTGTACACTCTGCCCAGGCATCAGCGTCAGGTGCCCTTCGATGTCCTCGATGAAATCTTCTCTATCCATCATGTACGGTATGCACTCGCCGTTCAGCCATTTCTCGGTGAAGTCGCGGTAGTGACGGCTGGCCGGATTGCCGGATTGGCCCGTCGTATGTATCCCGAGCGTCCGGTCGAGCTGTGCAAAATCCATGATGTGCCGAATCGAGGCGGCCATGCTCACATCGTAGGGCTTGGCAAACTCAGACGTGGCTCGATTCACCGTCTCGCCGTCACCGGGGAACGGGAACGGCCCGACATTGAACAGCATCTTCCCGACCCGGCTGCGGTCGAGTGGATGGCCGAACGCGATGATATGCACGCGCCCCCACTGCCACTTCGTCATATCATTCCCCAGCTTCCTCTTCAGAGAAGACACCGCTTCCTTGAAACTGCGGACGGCCAGGTCGTCGCGTGTTTCCACCGTATCCGTTCGCCCATCATCGAACCAATGGGAATCCTCCTCCACGAGCTTCACGAATCTCTCAACCCAAAGATAGTAGTCCGCGAGATACTCTTTGGCGAGCTCATACCCCATTTCGTCAACGAATGTAGCTTGCGCGAATTTCAGCAAAAACTCATGATAAATCGTTGCGGCCACGCTGTCCGTCGTAGTATCGAAGTCCCATCGCTCCAGATAGCCGGCAGCTTGTCTAAGCTCCCCATCGGGCTCATTCGCGAGCGCTGGCACAACGACCTCACAGAGCCGTCTGGCAAGCAGCGAAGTCGTATCCAATTGGATGCGCCCCATCCCTTCGACATCATGCGCCCGCTCGCTTTCGATGAGTTCCGCTATCCGCTCATATCGAAACCGCGGCGCCCATTCCACCGAAAGAAGATGTCCATATGTGTCTGCGACGACCTTGTTGTTCGCGGTCACGATATATCCGCTGGGCGGATTCAGTACATGAGGCATCTCCTCAAACGGCACCTGCCCTTTCCATGCTGTCTCGCTCGTCCAACCCCTTTGCGGCGTTGTACCGTTCCCGCTCGAGCGAACCGGCACGACCCCCGCGCCGTAATACCCGATGTTTCCATCGATGTCGGCATAGATGAAATTTTGCGGCGCCACGCCGAATTTGCTCAGTGCACGGCAGAAATCGCGCCAGTCGCGAGCCCGGGCAATACCGAACAGCGCCTCGATGTCTTCGGTCGGCTCCAGTCCGGTCCAGCTCAGACTGATGGCTTGAGTCACCCCGCGGACCGCGTCATTCATCAAGGGCCCGTGTATCGTGCGGCGGATTTCCTTCTGAATGAATGACAGGGCTTGTTCGCCCGTACGAAACGCAATTCGCTCTATTCGCGTATCCATATCCACCCATCTGCCGTCATACTCATACTGGTTCGGGTCCTTCGGATTCAGGCGCTCGATGAAAATGTCCTGAACATCGGCGTTCATGTTCGTCAGTCCCCAGCCGATCCTGCGATTGTGCCCGAGCATCGGAACGGGCAACCCCGGCACAAGCCCTCCGATGACATCATATCCGCCGCCGCAGAGATGAACGATGTACCACGGCGACGGTATCCGCGTGCCGCTTAAGTGCGGGTCGTTCGCGAGCAGCGGCTTGCCGCTCTTGCTGAGCGACGGCCCAATCACCCAACCGTTGCTCCCGCCGGGCGTTCCGATAATCGCATCGAGATGAGAAGCGCCCGCCAGAATCTGTGCCGTAGGGGCGGCCCTGTGTGGCCGCCCGGGCGCCCACATAGAAGCGCCCCTACGATTACGGGACAGATTCTCCAGAGACGGCGATTGGCTGATCTGCGGCTCGACGACGTCAGACGGCATGATGAACGGCCCATCCATTGGATACGCGGGCGAAAGCTCAGCAGTCTTTCGCGCACCGAGCTTTGCAATCAATCGCATCATCACAATTTCGCTCTCGAAATTCATCGAGAGCTGCCACGCGAGAAGCCGCGAGATCGCCAGCGTATCCGAAGGTTGCCACGGCTCAGGCCGGTAGCGCAGCATGCGAAACTCCGGCGGCAGCGTCCGGAGTCGTTCGATACACGCATTCACTCCACTCGAATAAGCCGTAAGTGCGCCCGCGCTCTCGGGAGAAAGAGTCCGTAGTTGGCGCGCGGCCATCTGCTCGATCCCGAGCGTCCTCACCAGCACATCCGCCTCGAGCGTTTCCTCACCGAAAATCTCGGCCAGACGTCCGGTTGCGGCCCGGCGGGTCAAGTCCATCTGCCACAGCCGGTCCTGCGCGCTCACAAAGCCGACAGCAAACATCAGGTCGTCCGGATTCTGCGCATAAATGTGCGGTATTCCGTAACTGTCACGGTAGATTTCAACCTGCTGCCGGAGACCATCGAGCGTGACGGCGCCCGAAATCCTGGGAAGCGACCGCCCGAGCTGAATACGCGCATAGAGATATGCCGCCCCGATCGCAGCGAGTACGATGGCGCAACAAATGCCGATGACAACGAGGGCTCTCCTCACGGCAAATCCTTCCATGGAAAATGTGCGAGGGAAACTCGGTGGCGCGAGGGATAAAAATGCGCTCAATTACGAGCAATTATAGGTTTCACCGGCGGCATTGTCAAATGACCGAGCAGCCTGAAGAAGCGGGAAAGCACGCACGCAATGCGCACAAATGCTAATGGATATCGCACTTGTCGCTCAGAATCCAATTTGTTAAACCGTAGTTCACTTTACAGCCAAAGGAGAGAAAGCTCGTTATCGGACAGCCAAGTTTTTGGGTCTGCGAACGCTCAGGCTCATGCCGTGAACAGGCTGCAGCCTGGCAACACGAAGCAACCCGACCGCCGGCCATGTCCTTGGAACATGCTGATACCTGAGCGGCCGTCTTTGTCTCGGTCTGCTTCGCGATGTCATCCGCGGCCATTGCGGAGACTGTCGGTATCAGCATGAGCGCCGCAACAACAAGCGCAACGGAGAAACTCCTCATGCTTCCTTTCATGTCTGATCCTCCCCGTTCGGGTGCCCGATGTGCCACGCCATTATACTGACACTATTCATCCCATGTCAATCAACTTTCCGGCGGCAACTTTCCGGCGGCGGAGTGGTGGAAATGTCTCATATGCGGAAGGCATTCGAGCAAAGGCTCAACCACGGAAACTTTACCCAGAGCACAACGCAAGTATGGATTCGCCCTTTGTGCCAGCCGGCGAAATCGCATGGGCTAATCGGAGCCGCAAGCCTTCCTAAATCCTTGACAGTGGTCGCACTTAGGGTTATAATTACGATTGCGAACCTCAAAGAGAGCGCGTCATGCCTAGCACTCAGACAACTTTCACGGAAATGAGGATAGGAATGAAGCTGACGGAATATATAAGAAAAGACTGTATTATCTCGAACCTTAAGAGTAATGACAAGATACACGCAATCAAGGAACTCACTCGCGTTTTGGAAAAGCGGGGCCGAATCGACGACTTGGACGGCGTGCTCGAACGCGTGCTGGAACGGGAGAGTTTCGATAGTACGGGAATCGGCTCTGGAATAGCCGTGCCCCATGCTCGCATCAACACCATCGAGCAGATGGTGTGCGCCGTGGGCCGCAAGCGCGAAGGAATGGAGTACCGTTCCATTGACAGCAAGCCGGTCCAGTTGGTTTTCCTCATCCTGTACCCGCCGGCCGAATCCCATAAGTATCTCTATTTCATCTCTTCCCTCTCCCGACTCGTTCTCGACGAGAACCTTGTCGAGCGGCTCATGGAGTCAGCCAGCTCCACAAGCATGTATAAGGTGCTCGACCAGGCGAGTGACGCGCTCATGGGCCAGGTAGCCGCCGGCGCTGTCGCCTCGAAGGCGACTGTAGACGCAGATCGAATGATGCGCGGCAGCAATTCGGACCTCATGCTCCTCATCCGACTGATGCGACTTGAAAACCTGCGCGATGCCGAAAAAGGACAGGCAGGCGCGATGGCGGAAAAAATCAAACAGGTGCGGTCATGCATTTCTTCCCGCGTCATCGCCCACTATGACCGCCTCAAGACGAGAGTGGGCCAACCAATCGTAGCCGTCGAGGAAGAAATCTGCCTCGGCTGCAACCTCCAGCTCTCCTCTTCGTTCGCGCAGGAACTCCGCGACTCGCAGAAAATCATGACCTGCCCCAACTGCACCCGTTTTCTGTACGTGATCTGACATTGGAGCGGCCAAACATCTCTAATCCCACTCTGAATGGCACCTATCAGTTTGTCGTAATCTGTCTCACGCGCGCTGAGTCCCGAGAGATGCAGCAAGGAAACGGCGCCATTCTTCCCGAGAGAAGCGCGCCTTCGCTACAACTCACCGCCGGCCCGGATACCACCAACCAGGGAGGCGCTGATGTCGCGACTTTCTGCAACGCGCCTCGCTGCCATGAGACTCTTGGAAACGTAACCTCCGATGATGTATACTTCGGGAGGAGAGAAAATCCCCGAATACAAGATGCCCGTGACGTTGTCCCGAAAACCCGGAGGTGGTCAGATGACGCATGCATTAGATCTGTTCAAGCTTGATGGAAAGGTCGCTCTCGTTACCGGCGCAAGCCGGGGACTCGGCTACTTTGCCGCAGAAAGCCTGGCCGAGGCCGGCGCCAACGTCGCGATTTGCGGGCGAGGCATGAGTTCCAGCCTTGAAGAAGCTGTTGATAAACTCAAGAAAACCGGTCGCGATTGTATTGCCATCAAGTGTGATGTCGCCGATGAGAGCGATGTCATACGGATGGCTGGCATGATGAAAGAACATTACGGGCGGTGTGATATCCTCGTCAATAATGCCGGAATGGGAATTGTCACTCCAACCGACATGCTCGATTCGGAAACCTGGACAACTATGATGAATATCAATCTGCTGGGTCCGTTCCAGTGCTGTCGCGAGATTGGAAAGATGATGATCGAGCAGCAATCCGGCTGCATCATCAATTTCTCGAGCGAGAACGGCCAGGTCGGATTCTCGGTCGGAATGGCCCCATACGCAACTTCAAAAATCGGTGTAATCGGGCTTACCAGGTCACTGGCCGTCGAATGGGGCAAGCATAACATCCGTGTCAACGCCATACTTCCCGGCAACATGGAAGAAGGAATGATGGAAACGCTGAAGGACAAGCAAAGCCCCATGTATCGGTTTTGGGGAGAGGCGATGCTGAAGCTGATTCCACTCGGCAATTTCGGCACGGGCGACGACATTAAAGGAGCCGTCGTCTTTCTCGCATCCGAAGCAAGCCGCTACATCTCCGGCGCAAAGATCGTCGTCGACGGAGGGTTCACGATAAATTCCGGCATTTGAATCAAGACCCCTTATCGTCCGGCCAGCGTATGCGTTCTGACCGCTTCGCCGCTCCGACATGAATCCTTCACATTGTTTGGCAGTTCCGGACGTGCGGATAGCTGATTCAATAAATTTCATGTCTCCTACAGAAACTCCCAATAATCTGTAATCTGGCGACAAGCCATAGTCTGAAGGTCTCCAAGTCTCGGATTTTATCCACAATTCAATGCGTTTCTGATATCTAATTTCTTCCTTCACCTGTTCCGGAAAAACAATCCGATACAGCCTCAGATCGTGGTGATTGATTTCCAAACGGATCAATTCCTCATTTGCCACACCGATTACGGGATGTAACAGCAGATGGGGAGAACCAGCCAATTCAATGCTTATTCCATCCAGCTGATGCACGCCTTGATAGCATGCAACATCTAATGTCAGGAAAGCATTTCCATCCGTCCATCTCCACCGCACTTGTTTCTTTGAATCATATTCCCACTGGTAAAACCCGGAATCGGATGCTATAAAGTCGTTTGCGTCGTGTGACGAAAATGCATCCCACCGCCTTAGACGCTCGGTGGCACGGTCGAAAATAAGAACCAGGTTCTCTGGCCTTGTCGTAAGGTCGAGAACATCGCAGAGCCCCATGGGCTGGACATTTTGAAGGACGGGGTATTCTGACTGAACAGTAGCGCCAATAGATGCAAGAATAATAGGACGGTTATCATAATAGGACACCTCCGAAACAAATCCATTTCTGGCGATGAAGAAGGAAGCAACCTCAGGGAAGAGGCGATCCGGCAAATTGAATAGATATACGTTGGTTCTCGTGTCCAGGTTCTTTGTATGGAACCGATACGAATCTACAAGGTTGTGCTCCACTTCCGAGGCCTTTTGCCAATTTTCCTTTGCTGCTGTCAGCAACTTTGTGCCGGGAATCGAAACCAGAAGCACCAAAGCCAGAGTTATCAGTTCGGATACATGACTCTGAAACCTGCCGAACCTGTTTCCTGTATAAGTCCCTATGCCTCTCAATAGAATTGCAGCGAAGCTTGCTATACCAACTGAAGCTAACCCAAAATACCGAGATTGCCGGCCCATTATCGCAAAAAGAGGAAGGTATGTGATACACCCCCACAGCAGAAAGAATCCGGCATTTCGAGAAGCAGAAAGAAAGCCCGGGGAAATTCCCCCTTTAAGGCGACAAGCGATGACCAACACAAGAAGAGCCCCGACAATTGCGACCAAGACAGAAATGGGAGAAGCCTTAACGCAAGCACGAACGAAGGGAAGAATGCCGGAGGATGATAGCAAATGATTGTAATCAAAGATGCCATAAATAGTGCCCTCAACAATGAGCGGCTTCAGGCCTAACGCTCCCGGCTGTATCCTTTGTCCATAATAGACTTTAAACGTGAATATGGAGACCACCACTAGTAGCGCTGGTATATACTTCCACGCTACACTTCCCAAGCTTGCAAGGTGCTCAAGAAAGGACTTTCCTCTTTGTAATGGAAAATTGAATATTAGCTCATAAGATAACCAAACTAGGATGATGAAACACGCCTGCTCAAGTGTAAGCAATGCTAGAAACAGCAAGATAGTACATACCAAGAGTTGCCGGGCATTTTTTGATTTGAGATACATGGTGAAGAGCGCAAATGATAAAAGGCACAGAATTACCATTGCAGAAGTAATCCTGCCCGTTTTCCAGAACATCATTTCATGATTGTTGGCATATGTCAGAAAGAGAAGACCCGCTGCCAAGGATGTTGTCAAATCTGTGGTCATCAGATGAGCAACATATATTGTTAGCAGTACGGCAATAAGATAGAATGCAATGAGGAAGATATTGTCTAGCAGCGGATTCGGACCAACGACCATACCCGGAAACGCACCGATAATTATCCCAATCGGTTGATAGTGGAGAACTTGGGGGTCAAAGCGAAACACATTATGACTCTTGACTGCTCTCAGATATACGAAATCGTCACCGGTGAAATAAAACCCCTCAACACCCCAAAAAATGTAGACAGCAAAGGCGATCAACAGAGCACAGTAAAGACATACCAAAAAAAATTGGGATTTCCCCGTTATCTGAGGGGCGCTACTCTTCGTTGACGACATAGGAGTCTCTGTCCCAGACACACGGCATCACAAATGCGGATGGATATGGTTATCCTCGTGGTGGCGGTGGAAATGCGGATGGCCGTGGCGGGTTCGCTCGTGGATATGGCAGTGTTCGTGAATGAGATTGTGCTGCCTCAAAAAGCTCTCGTCGGTGAGGATATCGCCCGGAACGCCCTCGCGCACAACGGTTCTGCTCTCGCCCAAAACGATGACGCGCTCGGTGACTTCCTCGGCCAGATGCATGTCGTGCGTGGCCACAAGCATCGTCTTGCCTTCATCCTTCAAGCGCAAGAGAATGTCGATCAATTGCGTCGAGCTTCGGGGGTCCAGCCCGGCGGTCGGCTCGTCGAGAAGCAAAACGCTTGGATTCATCGCAAGCGCAGTCGCAAGCGCAACTTTTTTCTTCTCGCCCTGGCTCAGATGATGAGGGATGCGGTGCTTGAACTCGGTCATGTTCAATTCCCCGAGCACTGCGTCTGCTCGCGTCAAGGATTCCTCCCTCGACAGCCCGAGGTTCAACGGTCCGAACACAATATCATCGAGCACCGATGTCGAAAACAGCTGATGCTCCGGATTCTGAAACACGAAGCCAATGCGGCTTCGAACAGCAAAGACGGTCTCGGAATTGACTTCTGTCCCCAGCACGTACACCGTTCCGCTGCCCTTCAGAATTCCGACAAGACACAGGAGCAGCGTGGATTTTCCCGTCCCGTTTGCTCCTATCAGGGCAACGCTCTCGCCTTGATGAACCGTGAAGGATGCGCCCGCAAGGGCGGCTCGCCCGTCGGGATAGCTGAACCGCAGGTCTCTGACTTCGATCGCGGGAGTGTCGGTCTTTGCGTATTCCACGATTATCCTTTGATGAAGTCGGGAACGTTTTTGCGCCCTGTTGCTGGAATGCTCAGCCGCAATGTCCTGAATAATGCGCCGCGAACATGCGCTCGGAGAGACGACTAACGCTTATCGACGGCATCGATCCGGCTTTCCTTCTGGCGATATGGAGACCAGAGCGCGATTCCCAATGCCAGGGCCCCGAGCAGAATCAGCACACTGATCACCTGTGAAATCGTAAGTCGCCAAAGCACCGGCGGATTATCTCCCCTGAAGAACTCGAGCACGAATCGCGCCGGCGCATACAAGACCGCATAAAGCCACATGACCTGGCCGTTTTGCTTCTTGTGTCTCCGGAACTTCATGAGAGCCGCAAAAATCGCGAACGTTACAACGGATTCATAGAGTTGCGTCGGGTGACGAGCGTGCTCGAGCGCCGGGAATTTTACCGCCCACGGGACCCACGTAGGTGTTCCATAACAGCAGCCGCTCATGAAGCAGCCAATCCGTCCTATCGCCTGACCCAAAGCTATGCTCGGAGCCGTAATGTCCATGACGAGAGGTATTGGCGCATGCTTGAGCCTGCAATAGATAAGGCTGGCGCCGACTGCGAACAGAAGCCCCCCGTAATACACCAGGCCGGCTTGGCGCAAGTGCAGAAGTTCACCCGGATGCTCGAGGGTGTAACGAAGGTCGTAGAAAAGAATGTAGAACAAACGGGCGCCGACAATGGCGGACAGAATGATGATAATTCCCAGGTCCGCCGCCAGCTCAGGCTTCAGACCCACGCGCTCCCCCTCGCGCGTTGCAAAATATATCGCGGCGAGAAATGCTGCGGCAAGTAATGCCCCGTAAGTGTAGAGCTCGAAAGAACCGATTTTAAACAGAATCGGATGCATCCTTGGCTGGTCCCGTCCCGTCCCAAAAAAAATGTATGAGCAGTAGCGCGACTCCAACGCTCACGGATGAGTCCGCCACATTGAACGCAGGCCAGAAGCCGAAATTAATGAAATCCACCACGTACCCGAGTCGGAACCGGTCAATGAGATTGCCCAAAGCGCCGCCCAGGATGAGAGCGCACCCGGCCATTAACAGCTTGCCCCTCGGCTCCGCGGTTACATAGAAATATATCACGATGCCGATGCTCAGAAGGGTTACTATCATGAATACGTCCGAAAAACCCGGCAGCAGTCCGAACGCAATACCACTGTTGTGCACAAGCGTGATCGAAAGGAACCCGGAAATCACTTCGATAGATTCATCTACATGGAGGTGACGAACGATCAAGCTCTTGGTAATCTGGTCGAGTATCGCAACAACGAAAGCGATGCTCAAAAGAAAGATATAATGACGGAAGGAAGACCCCTCGGCATGATTGCTTGTTGCACTGTACGCCATCTCTCGACGTGCCCCGGATGAAACCCCGCAACAACCGTTGCCGGATATTCTAGTATTTTTTTTCTGATTCCCGTGCGCATTCAATGCACAGCCTCGTGTAGGGAATGGCTTCCAGCCGTTCGACGCTGATATCGTTTCCGCACGTGACGCACTTTCCAAACGTGCCTTCCTCGATTCGCTCCAATGCTTCCTCTATCATGCGCAGGCGTTCGTTCTCGCCTGAAGCGATAGAGAGCTCCATTTCGCGCCCAAAGTTGTCAGTACCGACGTCCGCCATGTGGAACGAGTACCCCGAAAGGTCACCCGAAGATTCACGCTGAGACCGGTTGAGGTTGTTCTGGGAGAGATGCTCGAGCTCGTGATTCAGCTTGGCCCTCAAATCCTCGAGATGCTTCTTCAATTTGTTCAGTGCCTTCTTATTCATCTGCTCCTCCCAACTCCTGGATGCACCTGTCGCACAGCGACGGATGCTCCTCTGATGCACCGACCGACTCGCGGTAGTTCCAGCAACGTTTGCATTTCTGACCATCCGCCTTCAGGACGGCGACCGCGACACGGTCGTCGGCCACCAAAATGCTCTCCGGCAATGCTTCTCCGGACGAATGCAGCACAGTCTGCGACACGATGAAGACCGTTGGAAGCACTTTCTCGTAGAGACTGAGGAACGCAGCCTCATCCGAATGCTTCGGATACAACACTACCTTTGCCTCGAGAGAGTTTCCCATCCAGCCGTCCCTGCGGGCCATCTCCAAAGCCTTGGTCACTGCGGCGCGAATCTCAAGCAGGTGCTCCCACCGATTCCCCAACTCCTCGTCCATGAACCCCGGCTCCACCTGCGGCCATGAACACAAGTGCACGCTGGGCTCTAGGCCGGGCTGATTCGGATTCGGGATGGAACGCCACGCTTCCTCAGCCGTAAAGCTCAGGGTGGGCGCGAGCATGCGCGTGAGGGCATGGAGAATGTAATTGAGCGCCGTCTGTGAAGACCTGCGCTTCGGATTGCCTGCCGAAAAGGTGTACAGTCGGTCCTTCAGCATATCGAAGTACAACGCGCTCAAGGAAACCGTGCAGTAATTGTAAAGAGTGTGAAACGCCGTATAGAACTCATAATCCTCATGCGCCTGTGTGACGCGCCGGATGGTTTGCTGAAGCACATGGAGCGCCCACCTGTCCAGCTCATCCATCCGCTCATAGGGGACGGCATCCCGTTCAGGGTAAAAATCATATAAGTTGCTCAGTAGGAATTTGAACGTGTTCCGCAGCCGACGGTACGCATCGGCCAGTCGTTGCAGAATCTCGAATGACACGCGTATGTCCTGCGTGAAGTTCTCCGACGCAACCCACAGCCTGAGCACATCCGCCCCATACTTCTCGATGACCTCATCGGGATAGATCGCGTTCCCGAGCTTCTTTGACATCTTCTTGCCATCGCTTGTGACCACGTATCCATGCGTGAGCACGGCACGATATGGAGCAACCCCTTTCACCGCCACCGACGGCAGGAGCGAAGATTGGAACCATCCTCTGTGCTGGTCGCTTCCCTCGATGTAAAGGTCGGCCGGGAACGACAGCCCTTCAGTCGTCTCGAGAACGGCGCGGTGGCTCACGCCCGATTCAAACCATACGTCGAGGATGTCTTCCTCCTTCACGAATTCGCTCGAGCCGCACGCACACTTCGTTCCCTCCGGAAGCAGCGCGGAAGGCGCGCTCGTGAACCATGCGTCAACCCCCTCCCGACGCACAAGTTCCTTAAGATGTTCAAAGGCGCGCGGATCAAAGAATTCCTTGCCACATTTCTTACAGTAGAGAACCGGGATAGGAACCCCCCAGGAACGCTGGCGCGATATGCACCAATCCGGCCGGTTGGCCACCATCCCGTAAATCCTGTCCTCGCCCCACTCCGGAAACCATCTGACCTTCCGTATTTCCTCCAGCGCCCGCTCCCTGAGCGAGCGTGTCTCCATCGTTATGAACCACTGCGGCGTCGCGCGGAAAATGATGGGGTTAGAGCAGCGCCAACAATGGGGATACTGGTGTACAATCCCCTCATTTTGAAGAAGCGCCCCGTTCTCGCGCAGCAATGCAACGATTTCATCGTTTGCCTCGAATACGTTCCGGCCTTTGAATCGGCCAACTGCGTCGGTGAAACGGCCATCATCGTCGACGGGCGAATACACCGGCAGGCCATATTTTAGGCCGACCACGTAGTCTTCCTGTCCATGTCCGGGCGCCGTATGCACCAGACCCGTGCCTTGCTCCAGCGTGACGTGCTCACCCACGATAACGGGGTTCATGCGGTCCACAAAGGGATGCCTGTAGCGGACGCCCTCCAGTTCGCTTCCCTTGAAGCGGCGGACCACCTTTGCCTGCCCATCCACCCCTATTTGCTCCAGCACGGCCGCCTTGAGATATTCCGCCACGATGTATATCTCAGACTCTACCTCCACAGCGACATAATCGAAATGTGGATGAACACATGTGGCCAGGTTCGCGGGGAGCGTCCACGGGGTCGTGGTCCATATGAGGATATACACCTTTTTCCCCAGACCCTCGAGGCCTTCCACCACCTCAAACTTAACATATATCGACGGCGACGTGTGGTCGGCATACTCGACTTCGGCCTCCGCAAGGGCCGTGCGACAGGTCGGGCACCACGTTATCGGCTTCAGTCCGCGATAGATGTAGCCTTGCTCGTACATCTCACCGAATACGGTGAGTATCTTCTCCTCATAGGTCCGGCTGAGCGTAAGGTACGGATGTTCCCACTCCCCGAAAACGCCGAGACGCTCAAAATCACTCGTCATAATGTCTACATACTTGAGCGCATATTGACTGCACCGCTTCCGTATTTCCGACTTCGGAAGAGACCTGCCTTCCTCGCCCAGCTCACTCAAGACCTTGAATTCAATAGGCAATCCATGACAGTCGTAACCCGGCACAAAAGGCGCGTCAAGTCCCTTCATCGTCTTGTACTTGACAATAAAGTCCTTCAGAATCTTGTTTAACGCGGTGCCCAAGTGGATGTCGCCATTTGCATACGGCGGGCCGTCGTGGAGAACAAATTTCTGACTGCCAGCCATTCTGCGGCGAATCTCTTCGTAAACCCTGCTTTCTTTCCAGAAAGCCACCAACTCCGGTTCTCTCTTGGGAAGGTTTGCTTTCATGGGGAAAGATGTCTTGGGAAGATTAAGCGTCCCCGCGTAGTCTTTTTCCCCGTTTTTCACTGCCTTCGTCATCACTCAATCACCAGTCCACCAGAGTTTCCCACCGAAATCTACATAGCATCATAATTTACCACAACGGCCAGTCCTTGTCAAGCGATTTCGAGAGACAACGCGGCAAACAGTAGCGTAATAACATTTTGATAATACAGGAGTTACATCGGAAGGACAACGGTGGGGGCGACAGCCGCGGGTGTCGAGTCGTCGGGAGGAAAAATCTCTTGAAAGCTATCGGTGAGCGGCGCATACCGATAGTATCTGCGGCCGGAATAGCGCTCCATGAGCACTTCATTGTGCATCCCAAGGTCACGCGCAAAAACCACATCTCCCTTGAGGTCAGGGTCGTTCCGCCACAGACCCGTGCCATATGTCAGAGCATTCGGAAAACCGCTGATGAAGACTACGGCGTTCCCAACCTTTTGCGCTTCCAGATGGCGCCAAATGGGGGAGGGCATAAAATGGTAGACCGGCGATGAAATGGCATAGTGTTTCAGTCTCTTGGGGAAGAAATGAACGGCATTATAGGCAATACAGATGCACACCAGGAGAGCCGAGAACATCGATATGCGTGCGGCACTGTCCATCCGACCGGCAAGCCGGTTCCAGAGCGCGGGCGCCTCGCGAAATCCACGTGCCGTTAGAATAAAACCCGCGGGAATGACACAAAAATAGTATCTCGGCCCCATCAGCAGATCCTGCGCGGAGGAAAATGCATAAACCAGCGGTATCGACAACAGGTGGCCCAATAATAGCCAGTCCCACGTATTCCGTGTGGGCACCGCAAACGGGAGAAATGCCAGCAAAAGAGCCGGCATGGGCCACCCGAGCAAGTAACGGTTCAGGTAATGTAACCCGCCGTTGAGGGTAACGATTCCCTGCAACAGTGTTCGCGCTTCCTGAGCTGGCGCTTCACGCTGCGGGTGCACGAATCCGAAGTTATTTCCATTGAGCGCCGCCGAGCCGAACGCGAGCGGGTTCCCGGCAGTCGCAGAAGTGTAAGCAAACAACAGGCACACACCAATTGTCAGACCGACACCGAGTACGGTTGCGTCCGTGAAGCGAATCTTGCGTTTGGACATCAGCCAGAGACAATACCCGCCCCACGGGAGAGACGCTGCTGCAGCGGTGAGTGGGTGCGTGAGCGCCATAGCTCCAAACCCAAGCCCTGAGAGGAGAAACGAGTACCATCCCGAGCCTTGCAGCCCCCTGAGGAAAAAGTACAAGAAGAAAAGGAAAAAAAAGGCGGTTGCCGTGTGGGCGAGCTGTATCGAAGACAGCAGCAGGAAAAAGGGGGAAACAAGCATCAACGCGGAGGAGATGCGCGCGATACGCACGTCATACATCCTTTCCGCCGTCAGATACACCAGCATGACACAAAACGCCGACAAGAGCGGATTCACAATCCATGTCGCCCCAAGAAACACACCCAGTGTCAGCAGAAGCGGGAAGCCGGGCGCAACAGTGGAGTACCACTTGTCGCTTAGCACAAAACTCGAGAACGTGAAGAACTCCGGATAGGGAGGAGGCTCGGCATATAAACGGCCGCTCGCGAATACCTTCGCCTGGAAGATGTAGCCAATCTCATTGGAACTCACCGGCACATGATGGAACTGAAACAGGGAAAGTGCGTTCGTCTCCAGAAACACGAGCAGCACCGTTCCTATCACAAAGGCCGTACGGGGCGTCCCGAACACCAGCCTCTCGCCAAGCCGAAGGACCCCTTCGGTAACCCGACGGGCATTCAAGAGAACCAGCGAGGCCAGACCCATGATCGCAATCATCTGAAAAGAATATTCAACGAGGGCGCGGGTGGATTCCATCATCTCCCAGCCAAACATTGAGCGGGAAACCCTTTTGCGCGGATAATACAGCATGGTGAACACCAAAATGCCGCCTGCCACAAACGGCGCTATACTGCTTGCCGTCGGCAGTGAGGACATCCGTCTAATGAAGTGTTCGATAAGACGCCCCTTCCAGAGGATTACAGCAAACAGCATTACCGCAGTGAAGAGCAAATGGACAAACTGCTCCCTCTCGGCGGTTTCTTCGCCCATGACAAGATAATCGGAACGCATCAGGAACCAGCTCAACCCGCAGTAGAATGCGACAAAGCCAAGCGCAAGATTCCATTTTGTTTTCGCGCCCATCGAAATTTCCCGCTCTCGATATGGATTATGCTAGGTGTCTGAGCAATCCCCGTGACTCTTTTTGCCGGTGACTCGGAAAGGCGGAACTATGCGGCTTCGCTTCCCGATACTCTTCTTGGAATCTGCCGGATACTCAGCTTGTGTGCGTTATATCTGCGACCGGGCGACCCGTTTCAGGTCGAGCATGATCTCCAACATGGATTGATATCGGTCCTGCGGATTCTTCTCGATAGCCTTCAAAATCACCCTATCGATGTAATGGTGAAGGTTGGGCTTGATCTTTGAGGGAGGTGTCGGCTTAACCCGTCTGTCAACAATCTCACGGATCACTTCTTCTTGTGTCCTGCCCACATACGGAGACTGACCCGTGAACAATTCATAGCTCGATACCCCAATCGAATATATGTCCGTGCGAATGTCAACCTTCTTGCGCGTGAGCTGTTCAGGGGCCATGTACCGCTTGGTGCCGCGCAGCTTGTCGCGGGAAAAACGGAATAAAGCGTCAAACTGAGAAAGCCCGAAATCGGCGATCTTCACCGCGCCCGAAGACGAAATCAAGATGTTCTCCGGCTTCATGTCCCCGTGCACGATTCCATGATGGTGAATGTATTCCAGGCCTCCGCACACCGTAAGCAGCAACTCGACGGCCTGAAACATTGTCAGATCCTGTTCCTGAATGTGCCGACGCATATTCCAGCCGTCCACAAGCTCCATCACGAGAAATCCCCGGCGCACCTTTTGCTTGGGGTCCTGCAGCTTTATGAGCCGGTAGAACTTGATGATATTGGGATGGCGCAAGTCCAACGCAACCTTGAATTCGTGGTCCAGGTACTGGGCCTTGCGCTTGTCGGAAAGAAAATCAGCCGGGAGAACCTTGATGGCAACAAGCTGGTCCTTCTGTTCATCGAGAGCCTTATATACAATTCCCATTCCCCCCCGGCCAATCTCGGCTAAAATACGATAGCTCTCTATGCGTTTGTCTACAAAGCCCTCTTCCGCCATCGTTCCGTCCAGTCACAACCTCCCGGCAAAATCTTGCTTCATTCTAGCATTTCGCCAAAAGCGTGTCAACAAACCCTCACCTGACTCTCGGAGACGGTTTGGCGTGCAACATCCCCGTCACCAACAGCCCTCTCTAAAACAGCTCCGGACAAGCCGGAGGCGACCTCCAAACGACAAGCTCCGCACGCGTATCCGACAACCCGTTTCGCCCGTGAATGAGGCGAGCCTCCGCCCGCGCTCAAACGAGCAAATGGTCATAACCCTCGTCCTCGAGCATCTCTCGATAGAGCTCGTAGACGGGTTTCGTTATGGGAATCAGCTTCAGCGCCTTGGGAACGCTGCCGCGCGCCCGAATCCGTCCGAGAGCGATGGCGAGTGGTACGTTCTCCTTCCCTTGAAAATATTTGTTTGCCACATCCGATTTCATTTTCATTTCCACCTCGGCTTCCCAGTCGCACTCTTTATCACCCCAGACCCACCTAAGGAAGTGCCCTTTCTTTGCGGTCTTCGGGTCGGCATACGTGGCGTTGAGAACAAGGCCGAAGTCAGAGAATTCCCAGCGCTGCGGCACGCGGGCCGCCGCCAGTTTCGGCCCCATCTTGGGGTCGGTGCTCATAATTGTGAACAGTTTATTGATGACTTCAACAAATTCCTTCTTGCTCTTGAATTTTCCCGCCGCCATAGCTCCTTGCCTCCCTCTGTTTTCCAGCCGTCAAGTTCCCGAGAAGCGTGAATTCACGACAAACAATCGCCCTCGCAGCATCCCCGGACGCGGAGAAAGCGCCTTCGGAAGCACTCACCTCCGCGCGGATCTCCCTTCCTCATCGCCGAACACATACTTGTTCACCTGCGTCAACCCCCCAATGTCGTAAATGTCAGTTTCGAAGAACGGCACCGTTCTCATCGGCGCCTCCTCGTCGAGATGCTCCCTCAGCCTGCGAATGTTCTGTGCATCAATCTCGGCAAGCATCTGGAAGTCCTGTAAATTCTTGACCATCCGGGCGGCCACCGCTTCCATCGCCCGCTTCTCGTCCGCCGTCCGGCCAAGTGAGCTTCCGATCTTTCTCGCGAAATCTTCTGACCCTTCATTGTCCAAAATTCCCGCGACTTCCGCCGCAGAGGCCAGATCGGGGTACACTTTGTTCACGATAAGCCCGCAGAACGGCATATCATATTCAATGAGCTTGTCATAAAAAAACATCGCCTCCTCTATCGTGATGTCCTCCGGGCTCGTAACAAGCACAAACGCGGTCGCCTGGTCGAGGAGCATCTCATAGACTGCTTTCGCCCGCTCCTTGAAGCCATCGTACATCCCCTCAAACGCGATGAAAAAATCTGACGCGACCTTGAGCGCCGTCACGCCGGTGACCTTCTCCAGCGTCCCCAGGATGACGGCCGTACTCCTCTGAAACATGCGGATGCCGACCTTCCCCGCCGAAAAATACGGCTTCAGAAACCATTTCAGCACACTCCCATCCAAAAAATCGGTCATCCGCTTGGGCGCCTCCAGAAAATCGAGCGCATGCTTCGTCGGCGGAGTATCAAGCACGATCAGGTCATACTTGCCCCGCGAATATATTTCATAAAGCTTCTCCATCGCCATGTATTCCTGCGAGCCCGCAAACGCATTCGAGAGGTTCTGGTAAAGAACGTTCCCCAGAATCTTCTGGCGCATCTCATCGTTGAGCGAATGCTTGATAACGAGTTCATCAAACGTGCGCTTGGTGTCAAGCATCATCGCGTGCAACTCGCCCTTCACGCGCAGCCCCGCATCCGCGAATTTCTGCGGCGGG
>QZKI01000140.1 GCA_003598055.1 Candidatus Abyssobacteria bacterium SURF_17
GCACTCGAAAACGCTATATTGAACCCTGTGCCCGTAATCCTTCAAGATATCGGCAATCTTGCTTCTTTTCTTATTATTGCTCACATCATAGGAGACTGGCGCTGACCTTTCGCCATGCCTGATCGAAAATCTCTTCGCTGCATATCTCTTGATAGAGGTCTTTGTTTACTTCCATTCCGGGTCACCCGATCGAGTATTTGCCGAGCCCGAACGTTGCGCCCTTGCCGATGTGAACCAGCTCTCCAAGCTTAAGCAGAGGGAGGAAGTTCTTCCATGGACCCTCGTAGGTTGCAGTTCCAAGAAATCCTCCCATCTTCATTCTTGTCTTCTGGCGATTCGAGTATCGCTCCCAGTCGAACCAGCCGATATCTTCTCCGATTATCTTCACTTCTTGAGCCTGTTCCACGATCGACTTGAAATCGAGTTCTGGGGGCGTTCCGCAATGAAAGTATGCGATTGCCGAGACACGCCTTAAGAGAGCCCTCATGAGAACATGAAACTCGGGATGCGCGGCAAGCTGTTCCCGATAAATGATCCTGGTCGGGGTATGAAATTTGAGTTCTAACTGATCGTCTTCATTCGGCGTATTTCCGAGTCCTATGTCAATTGGGGACGGGCATTCACCGAACCTTGATGAAAGGGTTTCGTATATCCGGTGATTTTCCTGGTTGTCGTCGCTGTGAGCGGCCATAAGCTCATATTTGCCGAGCCCCGTTCCTAAACCGATTTCACCAAGCTCTTTGAAAGCAAGTACGAAATAAGGGAGATAGTCGCGGGCACGTCCTATGAGGGTAAGGGTGAATTCCAGACTCTCGCCGCGCTGGAAAACTCCTTGCCGCCGTAAGGGTGGTTCTATGACAAATGGATGCGGCACGGCCTGATACAGCTTCATCATTGCGCTTTGGCGGCTGGGGCTAGTCTCAAAAACATAAGTATATACGCAGGCTCTTGACAATGCACATTCAGAGCATTTCAACTTCGGCTGCGAGCAACAGACTTTCTTAAAAGCTTTTCCAAAGCCGCCTCGCAGAGTCGAACCCTTATATGACGGGAGTCTGAGTTCTTCTTTTGCCTGGATCAGGAAACAGAACCTGTTTACTTTTATTCTCTGGCAAAGGGCAACAAGGGGGGTAGCCTGCTTGGACATGAGTCCTGTCCTCGAATAAGAACCGAAATTGGAACTACAGGCAGAAGTCGCAGGGAGTAACGCACACCATTATATCAGGGCATGGAAAAAATGTAAAGATATGCTTAAATCAAGCAACTGGCATTTGCTCATGTAAGTCCGCAGTATGATGTGCGACCGGAAAATTCCTCTCTCTCCTTGTTTCATCAGACATTGCCCCCTTTCTTGACGCAATGTTGAGGCGCTCTTGCCCATTCCTCAGTCTAGCCTTCGAGTCATCAGCTCTTGATTTCAACAGCATGTCCCTTGGCGTACTTCTTAAGCGCGTCTTCGTCCAAGGACACGCCCCATCCAGGGCCTTGTGGGACCGTGGCAAACCCGCTGCTGTAATCTATTGGCTCAATAATGAGGTCATCTTCGAGCATGACGTGTCCAAAAAGTTCGGCTGCGTGGCCCAGCGAATGATGCCGTGCCGCAGCAAGGTGGATCTGCGTTGCGGAGGCTATGCCGAGCGTCTGGTTGTGGATCACGACGCCCATCCCTCGCTGTTCGGCACAGGCTATCGCTCGAAGGGCGCTTGTGACTCCACCTGGCCTTTCAGAGTTTATGCCGACAACGCCAATTGCGCCCAATTCCATGAGTGTGACAATATCCTGCAAGGAGAAGCAGCCTTCGTGGGCCATGAGCGGCGTGTCCACTCGTTTCTGTACGTATGCCATGCCGACATATTCCGAAGCCCGGACCGGCTGCTCCGCGAAATCAATTCCAAACGGCTCGATGGCCTTGATTGCCCGTACAGCCTCTGTTGCCGAGTATGCGCCATTGTAATCGACGCGGAGGCGTACATTATCGCCTAGAGCCTCGCGTATTCGACGGATGATTTTCTCATCTTCCTGGATGTTGTTGCCCAGCTTGATGCGGAGCGTTTGAACCCCTTCGCCATGGAAATATTCTGCAAAGCCGGCCATTGAGTCCACGTCCATCAGGGGAATCAGCGCTGCAAGCGGAATCTTATCGACAGATCGACCACCCATGAAATCACTGGCCGGCCTGCCTGCGATGCGACCCATGAGGTCATAACAGGCCATGTCGAGAAGACCTTTGGCCACCTCGTTTCGGGCCACGTTACATTCCATGCGGTGACGGATTCGCTCCACATTGAAGGGGCTCTCCCCGAGCACGTATCTGCCGAGTGCATGGTCAATAGCGTCTATGATCTGTTCCGGCGAGACGCCAGTCTCAGGCAGCCAGACAAATGCCTCGCCTGTGCCGATGTTCCCATCATCCGCAATGAGCCTGCAGATGACGAAATCTCCTCCGAGCCACGCTTCTTCAGCCGCTATTGCCATCCCGAGACCACCTGACCCGGATTGCATTGCCTGCTTTACGGTCTCGTGGAATGGGACGAACACGGGGGTTAACTCAATTCTCATGATTTTCGGGCCATAATGCCGGGGCGCGTCTGCTCTTTCGCTCATTACGTGGTCCCTCCCTGAAGACAGGTATTCTAACGAAGATAATGGGAAGAGTATTTGGTGGTCGGAGTATACATCAGCAGATTTAGGATTATCAAGAACTGCTGCTGGCCTTACAAGCGGTGCGGACACGGGTCTGAATCCTAAGTTGCCTCGCCATTGGATACGATAAACGCTTCCTTGTGCGGCAGTCTCCGGAAATAACCGCATCGTGGCGGTTCAGTTGGGCAAGAAAAGGGGTCTTTGTACGCGGACTCGGCGAGGCAAAAGAAAATATTTAGAGTGTCGAGGCACTGCGATGGACAACCAAACTACGGTTTTTCAGTGTGCCCGGACTGTGCCCAAATTGTGCCCATCAACCTCAAGTTTTTCCAAACGGAACCCAACGAAGCCAAAAGTGAGAGGCTCAGAAGCCTGTATTTACAAGCCTCTGAGCCTGTTGAAGATTTGTGAAAATCTCCTACTTGGTTTCCTAAACCGCGTGTCGCTGGTTCAAGTCCAGTCGGGCCCTCTATTCTTCTCCCGCTACTTGCTGTGCACAGCATCGGATTGTTCGTGGGGCGCTGCTTCGTCCTTCCTTCGTTTCTTCACCTACCCTATTTCCTTGCGTGCTTACCGTCGTCTGTTTCGCTCCGCGCGCATTTAACTCGAGATTTCCGCGTGACCCGTACTTAGCCAGCGGTTCATATGGAGAGTTGATTAAATTCCTATCCAGTGTATAATATTTGAGAGGCGCAGGTCAGCTTCCGCAGCGAGTTGGAAAAGTTGACGTTCTCGAACATTCGACTCGACGGATACTGATTACGACACACATCAGGAGTCTGTTTATGATTACAAGGGACAGGATTCTCGAACTTCTCAGAATGAACAAGGGACTCATGCAAGAGCAGTTCGCAGTTCGCAGAATCGGACTCTTTGGCTCATACGTTCGCAACGAACCTGCTACTGACAGTGATATCGACCTCCTAGTCGAGTTTGATGATCCCACATATGACCACTATATGGATTTGAAGTTCTATCTGGAAGACATCTTCAAGGCGGAGGTTGACCTCGTGATGGCGGATGGGCTGAAACCCCGCCTTAAGCCGCACATCACGCACGAGATCGTCTATGCCTAGGGATTACCGGCTTTATCTCGACGACATTCTCGAATCGATTGACGCCATTATTCAATACGTCGACCAGATGAACTTCGATGAATTCTCCACAGACCGAAAAACGGTTGATGCCGTCGTTCGCAACATGGAGGTCATCGGTGAGGCGGCACGTAATCTGCCAGATGAAATCAAGGAACTCGCACCAGAGATAGAATGGAAGAAAATCGTTGCACTCAGGAATGTGTTAGCTCATGAATACTTCAATATTACGAAGAAGATTCTTTGGGACATCATCCACACCAAACTCCCTCCTCTAAAGATTGCTTGCTTGACTCTGATGCGGTCACAAGGATAGAGCAGCGGTTTCCTAAACGGCGTGTCGCTGGTTCAAGTCCAGTCGGGCCCTCTATTCTTTTCCGCCATCATCTGCCCATCCGTCCCGTTACTCCAGTATCTCAATGAGATCAAGTCTCTCCGCCTTGAACTTGATGATGTCGCCCGCCTTGAAGCGAGACACGTCCGCATCAGGAATGACATAGAGCGCGCCGAAACTGGCATCTACAAGAAGGTCATGGTCTTCCTTGTTGGTTTCCAAGACTTTCGCAACCAAAGTCATTTTGGAAGGCTCTTCGATTTTTGAGTCGAAGTCGCTTTCCAAGAGCCCCGGCCTTCCCGTGTCGAGGACGGTAATCTCGCCGTCGATGTGACGAACGCACAGGACGATTCTCTTATTTTTCCCCAATCGTGATTCATTAACGGCGAATCCCATGAAGTCGAACAGCCTGAGAACGAGCCCGTCGTTGAGCCGCACCGTGACCAATTGTTCATACGACATCCCGTCAAGTTTGCAGCGGGCATGGAACGAGAGAATCTCGACTTCCGTGAAGTGCTCATCATCGAGACGCATATCAGACCTCAGAGGCTGTTTCTTTACGATGATTGGGAACGGAACACCACTTCTTTCCCTGGGTGGTAGACTCGTGTTCGGGCAAACATCTTCCTTCTTGAGTATACACGACCGATTTCAGGATTGCCAGATACGCCCTTTGCATTTGCGCCCGAATCATGAAATGTGGTAGATTAGCGGTTGTCTCTGCTCGGCACGGATTCATCCAAAGTTTGAGGTTCACCATATATTCCCCGACTATACGCGCAAGAGCTTCGAGGCTGAATGCAGGGAAATCTTCGCAACACGAGCGGAACGCGCGATACCGGGGTCGGGCCGGGTCCTCTATTTGATGAAACGATTGGAACCCCTTGGATGGCAGGAACGCGATGCCGCCGACTCGCGATAAGTCAGTCACTTCGTTATGTGTATCATTTCTGCTCGTTTCCACACTCTTCCTTTTTGGCCCACTCAATCTCTACCTCACGAATATCGCTGAATTCAGGGCTACCTTTTCTCAACTGTGCCCCTTTTTTGTCGCAGCGTGGGCAATCTCGTTTATCTTGTTAACGTCCCTGTTGCTGACACTAAAAAGCTCAATTTATGAGAAGGCAATTTCATTGTGCTTCGCCGTTGGGCTCCTGCTGTGGATTCAAGGCAACATCCTTGTGCGGCGATACGGCCTTCTGGACGGAAGAGAAATTGATTGGGATGCCCAGGCGGTAAGCGGGGTTATTGACGTGACCCTATGGATTACCGTAATTATTGCGGCCTTCTTCGCGTCATCGTTGTGCGCACGAATTGTACGGCAGGCGAGTCTTGCCCTTATTCTCATCCAATTGATCTCCGTTGCGCTTCTTATACCGCAAGGGCGGGGAAAGCCCGGCTCACACAATCCAGTGGCGAACGAAGAGCCGATTTTCAATTTTTCCAATGAGCACAACGTAATTATTCTGGTTCTTGATTCTCTTCAGAGCGATTATTTCCGGGAGATAATCAATGAGAATTCGTACTATAAGGATATCTTCAAGGGATTCACGTACTATCGGAATACCGTTGGCGGATATCCGTTCACCCATGCAGTTGTGTCGTTAATGCTAACCGGTCGCTACTATGAAAACACGGTTCCTTATGATGAGTTCGCCAAAGAAGTATTCTCCTCCGATTCACTTCCAAAGATTCTGAAGAAGGCCGGTTATCAGGTTGACTTGCTCAAGAACGAAGACCTCGCTCTTTTCTACGTTGATGAGACAATCGCTTCACATCTGGGTTCCCTTCGACACCTGATTGGGGAACGCATTTTCCGGGAAGAGGGGGTGATCGTCGAAGCTGGATTCCTGTTTGACGTCACTTTGTTCAGATACCTGCCACACACATTGAAAAGAAAGGTCTACAATAATCAAAAATGGTTTTTTGCCACACTCTGCTTTGAAAAATTCATTCAAGAATCACCGGCAAACCAGTATGTGGATGCGTGGCGGTACCGGGTAGATATCGAATTCATCAGGAAAATGGCGCAAATCGCAAAACCGGACAGTGATAGGCCCACATTCAAGTATATCCATTTGTGGATTCCACATCCTCCCCCCAGAGTCAATGAACACTTGAAGTACGAAGAGTTGGAAAGGAGTCGTGATGGGTACAAGAGGCAAACAAGAGGGGCATTGAATCTCGCTAACATGCTCTTAGAGGCCTTGAGAAGAATGGGCGTATATGATAAGACGATGGTGTTCGTCCTTGCCGACCACGGATACGGTCAGAGAATTGAAATGGGGGAACACACACCCGGGAAGGACGCCAACCTCAAAATCTCACCGTTAGACAAGATGAAAGGTGCGGCGTATCCTTTGTTGCTGGTCAAGCCCTTTCGGGCAACAGGAGAACTAAGGGTCTCAGATGCTCCTGTCTCCCTTTCCGATGTGGCGAAGACCGTACTGTCTGAACTGAAACTGGACGGGGAGATTCCCGGCGCCTCAATATTTTCAATGCGGGATTCAGACTCTCGGAGTCGACGATTTTTGTTTCATAACAATGAGCGGGTCTATATCGGCAAGGACTACTATTTGGCGCCAATGGAGGAATACATTGTCTCCGGTCCGGTCTGGCAGGACGAATCATGGCATCCAACAAACAGGGCCTTCGCTCATGATGGAGTAAAGTATCTCCCCCCAAGAGACCGCTAATGCTGTTTTTGTTCCGCAAACAGCGTCTCAGAGTCCGCAGTTCTCGCAGTCTTTCACATGCGCGCGTGTTTCCTTTGCTGCGGACTCAGCGGTCAGATAACTCGTGAATGGGCCGAGCCACTCGCTACGAGCGGGGTCTGTTCCTTCCGGACGAGCGAAACCGTGATTGCAGTGAGGGCAGTCGGCATAGTGAACTTCCACCCAGCCATCCGCCCTGTTCTGGAAGACATAGTAGCCCATCTCCCCCCTCCTGAGTGAGCCTACTGCAAAGAACGGGTGCTGCGCGTGAACGCATTTGCTGCGCCGTTGAGTGAATCTTATCGCGCTCAATGACAAAAAGTCAAGCTCTCTCAGATTGGCGGGTGTGCGAATAAAAGGTGGTTCAAGGATCTGTCTCACAATTGTAGGGGCGCCCATATGTGAGTGCCCCGGCAGCCAAGGCCGCCCCTACACGAGAATATTAAGGAGCGGCGGTTGATTGCGCTCTATGTGTCTGCTATAATGCTGCGAGCCGTGCCCCGGGCCGTGCGAGAGAGGCTGTAACAGGTAATGAGGATGCGGTTCGGCGAGCAGGAAGGCTCCTTTGACTATTTAGTGGTAGCGTGGTATAATCGCCCCAAGTAATTGGGGTGTCTCTCATACGTATATGCAGAACCAGTTGATTGACCTTCACATGCACACGTTTCTGAGCGATGGCGAGCTGTTGCCGTCGGAGCTGGTGCAGCGATGTGCCGCCGCCGGTTACAGCGCGTTGGCGATAACCGACCACGCCGATTCATCAAATCTTGAGCTTCTCATCACATCTGCCTGTCGGGTAGCAGAGGATTTTGAGCGGATGAAGGATTTCCCTGTTCGTGTGCTTCCCGGCGTTGAACTTACGCATGTCATTCCAACGATGATTGCCAAACTGACAGAACAGGCCCGCTCTCTCGGAGCTCGCATCGTGGTGGTCCACGGCGAGACGATATCGGAGCCGGTGCCGAAGGGCACGAACCGCGCCGCAATCGAGGCTGGTGTGGACATATTGGCGCATCCGGGACTCATCACGCGTGAGGACGTTGAGCTCGCCGCCGGGCGAGGAGTGGTTCTCGAGCTCACGACGCGGCGCGCGCATGCGATGACGAACGGACATGTCGCTCGACTCGCCCGGGATGCGAGTGCAGCGATGGTGGTCAATTCGGACACACACACGCCCGCAGACATTCTGACCACGCTCTTGAGGGAGCGCACGATATTGGGAGCTGGTCTTGATGCGAGCTTCGTCAAGAAGCTGGTCGATACGGCAACAACCCTTGTCAACACACTTTCAGGCAAGCGTATGCGTGAAGGAGGTCGAACATGAGACTGAGACTCGCTGTAGTGGTGATGATGTGCGCGCTCGTTCCGCTCGTTCTTGGGTGCGCGAGCTGGAGGGGATCGACAGCGACGGAACCCGAAACAGGTGCAGACATAGCAACGGGCATTCCGCTTGCGCCTGACTTTCGCATCGCCGATATTCCGGTCCCGGCGGGCTTCGAGTTTGACCGCAAGACCTCATTCGTCTTTCAGAATAACAATATAGACGTGGGGAGAATAGTATACGCGGGAAAGGAACAGATTGGCGATGTCGCCCAGTTCTACATTGATGAGATGCCGCGGTACAACTGGAAGCTCCTGAACGTGGCCGAGCACCAGACCGTTACGCTTGACTTCGATAAGGAGAACAAGGCATGTCAGGTGCTGCTCACTCCCAAAGCGCCGCGCGGCACGCTGATTCAAGTGTTATTCTACCCGAAGGCCGCGCAGTAGGCGCCTCGTATTGAGATTCGCATATGCCCGCAGGACCCAAAGTAGCACGAAGAGACCTCAAGGAAGATAAGGTCTACCTGACGCTCGCAGGAGTGGCCGATTTCCTCGCCCGCAACCGCTTCCTGGTGGCATTGATCGCGCTCGGCGTTCTCCTCATGTTTGCGCTCGGCTACTACCTGAACACACGCGCGCGGCAGAAAGCTGTGGAAGCGTCTTCGGCGCTTCACCGAGCGGTCACGCTGGAGCTTCCGTCGGAGAAGATAACGGCGCTTAAAGATGTCTCCGCAGAGTACAGCGGCAGCTCTGCGGGACGCCGTGCACAATTTGAAGTCGGAAACGCGCTCTATGACCTCGGCCGGTATGACGAAGCGCAGGCGGCGTTCCAGAAATTCGTTAAGGAGAATCCGGACCATCAGCTTGCTGCAGCCGCCATGGAGGCAATCGGATATTGTCTTGAGTCTCAGGGCAAATGGCAAGAAGCCGCTGATGCCTATGAGGCTCTCATGAAGCGGAAGCCGACAAGTCCTGTAGCAGCGCGAGTCAACTATCGAATCGGTCTCTGCTACGAGAACATAGGGGAAAAAGACAAGGCCATCGAGGCCTATGCGAGGACAACGACACTTCTGCCGCAAACCCTATGGGCCGAATATGCGGAGCAGCGCCTCGGCTCGCTGAGTCCGCCGGCCATTCCTTCCAGCGAGGACATGCCGTCCGCACCCGAGTAAGTTCCCCGAGTCGAACTATGCGTCGTCCTCCGCGGAGTTTTGCCCGAGGTTGAACGCCTCACGCAGGTCTGCGTGCGAGTCGAGCAACTCCTCGAATTTTTTGATGATAAACCGGTCGAACTTTCCGGCGGCGGTTTCCTCTTTCAGGATTCGCATCGCATCGGCATGGGACATCCCGTCGCGATACGCGCGTCGCGACCTCAGAGCTTCGTAGACATCCACAATCGCCATGATTCTTGCGAGCAAGGGGATGTCCTCGCCCGCAAGTCTCGAGGGATAACCGCTGCCGTCGTATTTCTCATGGTGATGCTTGATTATGGGAAGCACCGGCTCGAGCGAGCGCAGGGGGCGACATATCTTCTCTCCGATTTCCGGATGCTTCTTCACTTCCTCGAACTCTTCATCCGTCAGTCTACCCGGCTTATTGAGAATCGAATCTCTCACGCCGATTTTCCCGATGTCGTGCAGGATGCCGCCTTTTCCCAATGTGTTGATATCATCTTCGGAGAGTTCAATGAATCTTCCCATGTCCATGGCGAGAGATGAAACGCGGTCAATGTGTCCCTTGGTAAAATAGTCCTTTGCCTCGATTGCGTTGGCGAGTGAGAAGATAACGGTTTCGGCGCTTTCAAGACTGTCGGTGAGATGCTTGATGCGCAGGAGTGATTTGACTCGGGCGTAGAGCTCTCTCGGACGAACGGGCTTCGTGAGAAAATCGTCAGCGCCCGTCTCGATGCCGCGTACCTTGTTGTCGAAATCGTCAATGGCTGTGACCATGACGAGCGGAATCAGTCCGGTATGCTTGTCGTTTTTCAGTTTCTCGCATAGTTGCAGACCGTCCATCACCGGCATGGATACGTCGGTGAGTATAAGGTCCGGCCCCTCGGTCGGAACTTTGTCAAGCGCCTCCATGCCATTATAGGCGACGACGACACAATAGCCCGCTTTTTCAAGGAGCTTTTTGTGAACCTCCACGACTGTTTTTTCGTCGTCCACAACCAGAATTTTTGCTTGTGACATAACACCATTCCTGAACGCGGAGAAGCGTCAGCCCGAGGCGGCTGACGGTTTCCTTTCCAGACCGGTTTTCGTTATGGTCATCCGGGTGTTCCCCGTGTGTCAAGGCGCTGGATGTATTTCAGTGCCTCGACGCCGGTCACAAATGCCACATCCCTGCCCTTTTTCCTGGCGGAATCAATGAGTCGGAGGAGATTCTTCTCCAGATGGTCTAGGGAATAGAGAAATCCCACTGAGGAATGCTGTTTCCCGCCAAGGAGTTCGTCAGGGTGGAAATACGTGGCGAAAAACGGTTCGGCCTCTTTTCGTTGAAGGCGCTGCTTAATGATGGTGCCATAAAGCACCGGCAAAGCTGTGACTTGAAGGAACACAGCCGCTCCCGCCTCGTGACCGGGTGTCCTCTTGCCGCGTGCGGCGATGTCCTTAAGCCTTCTCAGCACACCGCTCTCAGAGGTGAACTTTGGAACTTCGATGATTGCGAGTTCCTTTTCGCCCGCGCGCGCGGGTCTGCGGTAATCTGATTCCGACGGCCGGTACCATTCGAACGGCGTTTCCAGCCAATCAATGCGATTGTCGAATACTGTCCCGCCGTCGCCCGGTCCACCTCCGAAATGGACTCCGGGGGAGGCGGAGAAATCAATCTTCACGCCCAATTCCGCAAGCTTTTGCATCGTACAATTGTTGTGAAAGGTCCACCCCATGTGGCACGTTACAGGATTGCTGCCGAATCTCTTCGCAAAGTCGGAATATCCGACTTCGAGACATTCGGCAATCCACGGCGAATCCTTCGTCTCCTGAAACCAGCATCCCCACTGATCGCTCCATCGCCACACGTGAGGATGCCAGGCTATTTCATGGCCCTGACCTTCGAGCCTGTGCCACATTTCCTGAAACTGTACGACCGGCCACGCTGCTGAGCCATAGATTTCCTGCATTTGAATGTCCGACCGGAGAAAGAACACCGCTTTCGGCGTCACACCCGCGATGGTCCCGACTCTCCTCAATCGTTCCTCGAGTGCCGGGATGCCCTCAGTGAGACCGCGCCACGTCAAGGCCGGTCGATGAGAATCGTATCGGGCGCCACCGTACCGCGGTCGGTCAGGGTCGCAGTCACAGCCGAGGATAATCATCAAAATATCAGGCATAGTGGCGACTATGTTTTTCGAGGACCTTGCCAACTTCATCAGAGCCAAAGGAACTGGCACTGATCAATTTCGTTCGAAAGCGTTCGCGCTTGGACAGGGCAATACCCTCTTGAGTGCGGAAAAAATTTCCTGTTCGTGGCCCGTCGTCCGTACGCGCACACAAAATTGCCCGTTGTTCTTTCATTATTTTCTAAGCATATATCGAGGGCGCAATTTGAGCAAGATTTATGCCACGAGCGCTCCGCAGGGAACTGGTGTTCGTGCCGGCCATATACTACGCAACTTATTATGTAATAATAACTTAGATATGAACCAGCTTCCACAGGCAACCCTTGTCTGATGTGGGTACAGAAGGCGGTCCAGAGCCGCCGAAATGTGGCCCTGTAAGCGGCTGTCTTAGCTGGCGCGCACTACCGACTCCTCGGAGATCCGGTGTTTGGCAAGAGATTCGCATATTTTGACTAATGAACAAATGTGCGGTAGAATGTTTGAGTGAGCACACTTAACATGGCCGGACGTGGCCGCGGGGTTTCTTGAAACCCCCAAAGGGGGCTTGCTCCCATGAAAAAAGCATTTGTAGCTGGCTTGTTGATTTTGGCCATCGGGTTCGTCCTTTGGCAGTTGATAACCCGCGAGCTTTCTCATCCGACGGACCAGATGGCGGTGCGCATTGATAAGGAGCGGATGATATGGTTTGCGTGCCCGAGCTGCAACAAAATGTTCATGGCGGAGGAAACAACGAAGAAGGGATATTGTCCCTATTGTTCATTCGAAACGATTCTGGTCGGAGACAAGAAAGTTCTCGGGAAAAGCTCGGAAGGGAGTGGATTTGTCTGGTTTTTTTCACCGAACTGCGGGAAATTCTTCCTTGCCTATGAGACGAAACAGGCTGGCAAATGCCCATATTGTGGTGAAGTAATTGATTTGACGGCTCCACCCACGACTGACCTGCAGACGGAGCCGGCCCCGGTGGTTGCGCTCATTCAGCCTCACGCGAAGAAGCTCCTCGCGGCGGCTATCGCACTGTTTATTATCTCAATCGCGGGCATATATGTCCTCCTGGAGAGTCGAGTGGTATTATCGCTTAAACCCATTGCAGGAGCGGCTTCAGAGGAGGCAAGCATCGCGCTGTCGAGAAGGCAAGTCAAGAAAAAGAAGCTGACTCTGGGGAACGCTCCGGACGCCGACATTGTTGTGAATGACCCCGCGCTGAGCAATGCTCGGTGTGTGCTCTCCTTCGTTCGCGTCGGCGGGAAAACGCACGCCTATCTCCGCTACACCACGAACCAGCCGGTGTGGGTGAACGAAAAATTCCAGTACAACCCTCATTTGAAGGACCACGACAAGGTCAAGATCGGCAACATCATCTTTGAAGTTCACGCCCATGGGAAGAGAGTGTCCTGACACGATTCGCGGTTGAGTCAGGAGAAGAGTTGGAAAGACAGCGGCAATGGCTTACTGTCAGAGCTGCGGACGCTACGTTGGAGATTACAGCGCGTACCGGCACAGTATTCCTGGCAAGGGTGACGCCGTTCTGTGCTACCGGTGCAAGCGATGGGTTGACCGTCATCCGGGGCAGAGCACCGTGCCGTCAAAGCAACCATTCATCGCGCCGGAACGCAAGAGAGTTCGGACGTTTGCGAATATCTATGTTGTAAGCTCGCTCGGGGTCTTTGCCTTTGGCGGGGTGCTCGCGCTGACCGGCAAGGGAGTGGTGCCGGGCGTCATCTGTCTTCTCGCGGGGGTTTCGCTTTTTTTCATCGGCGTTGGAATGAAGAAGGCTCAGAAGAGCTAGGCCGTCGATGGAACGAAGCTCTTCGCGCGCGTTCAACCAGCCAGCTAAGCTTTCTGTCCGGGCTCTGACGAATCCCGGGAAAGGCTCACCATGGGAGTTGCGGATGAGAGAAGTCTCTTAGGCGATAAGAATCGTCGCCACTTTTTCCGCCACTCGTGCGATGCCTCAGTTACGACCGCGTTCGAATACGACAGAGAGGACAAATGGAACCGCAACGTCCGAAAAGGGTATCTCAGGAGCGACGCGATTGGGCAAACCCGTCTGCAGGTATTGAATATCAGCGAGGGAGGAGCTGCAATCGTGTCGCGGTTCCCGGCGGTCAAGGGAGCGCTTGTCTCTTTGAGAATCTCCACCGCCTTCGACACGACCATTCGCGCAACCGCTCGTGTGGCTTGGGTCAAGCGGCCAAGGATGTTGCCGGACTGCTACGTGCTTGGCCTCGAATTTGTGCAAATGTCGCGCGATGATGTGCGAAAGTTGAACGACTTCCTGCGACTGCTTCCCGAGCCGTCCCCTGCCCGTGATATACCACCCGAGCGGAGCTGAAACCCACCTCGATGATGCTGGGCCTTTAGCGCGTCTGCGAACAAACGCTGTTCAATATCCAGAATCCGCTGGCAGCGCTTACTTGAGCTGTTCCCTCGTGTAATCGAGGACGCGGCGCGCGACGATGAGCATATTAATCTGGCCAGTGCCCTCGAACAGGTCGTTAATCTTGCCGTCGCGCATCCATTTCTCGAGCAGCAGCTCGCGCGAATAGCCGAGCGGGCCCAAGAGCTCGACTGCTTTCTGCGTGACAAGCGTGACCGCCAAACCTGCCTTCGCCTTGGCCATCGAGGCCTCAAGGTTGTTGCGCTGTCGCTGGTCCATCATCCAGCAGGCGCGCCAGGTGAGCAGGCGCGCGGCCTGCAGGTTGGCCTCCATTTGCTGTACTTCGCGCTCGACCGCGGTCATGCGGTAGGGCGAGATCCCATACCGAATCTGTATGCCGCGATTCTGGAACTCCTCCTTGACGAAATCAATAGCGGCGCGGCCGATGCCGAGCGCGCTTGCGGCGACCATCGGGCGAGTGGCATCGAACGTTGCCATAGCGCCCTTGAAACCCGACGTGCTGTCTTTCTTCTGCACTTCGGGGCTGCCGAGGATATTGTTAAACGGGATGCGGCAATCCTCGAACACGATGGTGCACGTGTCGGACGCGCGGATGCCGAGCTTTTTCTCAAGCTTCGTGACGGTCATGCCGGGTGTGCCATGCTCGACTATGAAGCTCTTGATGCCCGCTCGACCGGCAGAGCGATCGAGTGTCGCCCACACGACGACGAATCCTTCGGAATCCACAACTGCCGCCTTGCCGCTCGTGACGAATATCTTCTCGCCGTTGAGCACCCATTCGTCGCCGTCGCGCACGGCGGTCGTCGTGATTGCCGCTGTGTCGGACCCGGCATTGGCTTCGGTGATTGCCATCGCGCCCCACTTCGGCTCGCCTTCGGTGAAGCGTTTGAGGAACCGCTCCTTCTGCTCGGGCGTCCCGACCGCCTCGACCGCCGCCACGCCGAGCCCGCCGCCCATATTGAGATAGAGGCCGCAGTCGCCCCACGAGAGTTCCTCGATGACGTTGGCGAACATGACTGCGTTCTCCGAGGGCTTGTCGGATTTGGCTTCTTTCTTTGCACCTTTCTGTGCCTCGAAGCGCGCGCGGTTGCGCCGTTTCGCGTCCTCCCACATCATGTTGATGAAGTCCCACGGCTTGTCGCCGTGCTCTCCTTCATCATATTGGCGCGCGGACGGCCGCATCATGTTCTCGGCCAGCATATGAACCATGTTCCTTGTATTCTGAATCCCTTCGGAAAGTTCGAAATCTATCATCTCAGGCCTCCCTCCCTATCTCATGCCGTGACGAGACCTTCGAACGTGGCAAAGCCGCGACCGTTGCGAAGCCAGAGTTCGACCGGATGCTCCCGTATGTACCCGTGTCCTCCGAGAATCTGGACGGCGCGGTCGGTTATCATCAGCACTTTTTCAGCGGCATACTGCTTGGCAAGGTACGCCTCGCGGTCGCAGTCGAGCCCTTTATCGAGCCGCCATGCCGCTTCCCACGCGAGCAGCCGGGTGGCGTCGACCTCGATAGCCATCTCGGCGAGCATGAATGCGATAGCCTGACGCGATGCAATCGGTTCGCCGAACGCCTCGCGCTCTTTTGCATAATCGCGTGCGTATTCGAACGCCGCCTTGGACACCCCTGTAGCCATTGCGGCGAGGCCGATGTAGGTGTAGTTTATCAGTTTGGCCGTGTCGCAGCCGGCATCACCGCCGAGCCGGTTGGCCTTCGGCACGCGGCAATCTTTGAACGTGACCTTGCGCGTGTCAAGTGCCTTGATGCCCATGTTTTTCTCGCGTTCGCCGAGTTCCATTCCCGCCGTTCCCTTGTCCACGAGAAACGCCTGCACGCCCTTGGCGCCCGCGGAGGCGTCGGTCTGCGCGTAGACGAGGATGACTTGTGCATCCGCCGCGAGCGGAACAAGGCACTTCTCGCCGTTGATGACATACTCGCTGCCTTTGAGCGCAGCGGTCGTCTTCATGGACGGCAGGTCGAAATCGATTCGCGGCTCCATGAGCGCCGCTGCCGCAGCCTTGAACTGCTCCTCGCAGAACATCGGCAGATACTTCTGCTTCTGCTCCTCCGTTCCGAATTCGATAAGCGGGTAGACCACCGTCGCGGGCGCGAGCGCGCAGACGGCGAGCGAGAAATCGCCATATGCCAGCTCTTCCGCGATGATGGTGCTCGTTACCACCGAGCGCGGCTCGCCGACACCGCCGTAGGCTTCGGGAATATTGTTCGGAATGAGGAACAGCTCCCATGCCTTACTGACGAACTCAGGCGGTATCGTCCCCTTCTCATCGCAGTCGCGGTAGATTGCGCGCATCTCATTCAGCGCAAACTTCTTGACGGTTTCCGAGATCATTCGCTGATCATCGCTGAGGTCAAAAGATACCATCGCTTCTTCTCCCTCCGTCTGTTGATGTCCCAATCACTCATGAGGAAAAATAGGGACTGACTCTTCGCGCACCTTTGTAGGGGTCGTTCGCGAACGACCCTTACAAAAACCGGTCACTTCAGCCTCAAAGCGTTTGGCGGCTTCGGGGTCTGTCCCATTTTGCCTCCATCAGTCATGCACCTCCGCATCCGTATGCGGCGGCAGTCAGGTGCGCTTCTTCAGCTTCCTCACGCGTTTGCCAAACTCTTTTCGCATTGCCTTGCGGCGCATCCACAGGAATAGATTGAGAAGAACATCTTCTCCCGTCTCATTAAAGAGACTCTGTGCGTCTTTCGGGTCGAGCCCTTCACGCATTCTGTTGAAAAGCTGGGCCACCTCCTTTTCGGCAAGCTGCTGGGCTGCGTTCACATAGATAGAAAGCGCTTCTGTCGGCCATCCCTGTTTCGGGGTGAAGCCGCGCTCGCTCATGCGGACAAGCACTTTCAGTATTTCCACGTCTTCCGGTTGATACACGCGGCGGCCGCGATTCACCTCAGGGCTTATCACACCGAGCCGTTCCAGCCGGGCGAGTGTGCGGCGGCTTATACCGAACGAGCGTATTGCCTCCGCCTCGTACATCGGGCCTGCCGGCGCGGCATCCGTCACCCAGCCGGTGTATTGCGCGCTGATGACAAGGATGTTCTCAAGCATTCCGTTGTCAGGAACGGTTTTAAGCAATTGCTTGATGCGGCTCAATGGCAGGAACGCCCTCTCCTGAAACCCGCGGATAAGCCTGATTCTGTCGATGTAGCTCTCGTCGTAATAGGCGATGGTTCTATTGGCTTTCTTCGGCCGGGGCAGCAGGCCCTTCTCGATATAGTAGTGAATGGTGGATTTGCTCACGCCGGTACGCGCGGCTAGTTTCTGAATCTTCATTGGCGCTCGCGGCGCGGGTTTCTTTGTGTCGGGAATGCTCGACGTCTTCATGTTGTCATGGAATTCTCGGCGCGAACGCCACTAGGGAAGGGAGACAAGGCAAACTATCAAGCACTACTTGATAGTTGATTCTATAAAGGACGCATCCTCGTTGTCAAGCAAAAAATGGGGAATGGCACAGAGAATTTGTCCTGCAATGGGGCAGGTGCGACACCCCGACCCCGCCTTGGCGGGGAGACAGATTTCCTTGCATACGCAGCCTGGAGCCAGGCCGGAGCAACCATGCGGATGAATTCGCACGTGCAGAGAGACATCCCAGAATATGGGATAGGTCTCTTGAAATGGCCGGGAATTATGATATGATGATTCAATAGCATCTTGAAAGGAGCAATCTCTATGATGACATCAAAGGATTACATGGACAGTCTCCG
>QZKI01000124.1 GCA_003598055.1 Candidatus Abyssobacteria bacterium SURF_17
TTTGCCTCATACGGTTTCGGGAATAGGGCTCTGTCGTTCTTCGTCACGTCCGCCAGGCTATTCTCGGAGAGATTCATAAAAGGAGCGGGCGCTTGTGTTCCAAGGGTCTCGTTTCATGTAGCCCTCAAAGGTCCTCACCGCTATCTCCGAATTGCCCATTTCCTTATACATGATGGCGAGCAAAGCATACGCCTCTATATTCCGGTTTGAGAACCGAATGGCCTGCGTCAGCGCTGCCTCCGCCTCAGCATACATCTTTCGATGGAGATAGAGCGCGCCTATGTTGGAGCGGCACTTTGAGAATTTCTGGCGGGCAGGAATATCCTCTTGGAAAGTATCGTCGGAGAGCAACCTCTCTTCGAGGGAGTCCCAGTAATCAGCATCGGCTGCCAGAACGTCCGGCGGGAGAAGAGCAATCCTGTTTTCGCTCAGATTCAGCAGCAATCCGGACGGCATTGCATAATCACGCACCCATTCTATCGGAATCCCTTCATCATAATAGATTGGCCGCTCGGAGATATTTCGTTGAACAAGCTTCAGGAGCAGGTAGCCATTTATCTGCGCAACTCTCGATGCGCCGTACACGCCGCTTTCGTTGGGCCGAGCGACACCCGGCAAGGCAAAGGCCTCGGCATAGTCATTTGGGGTAAGGTACTCGACCCCGGGCACGTTACGCTGAGCCTCGATGGCATAGTTCGGGTCAGCCAGGCGGTTGACACTGAGAATAGAAGCGTCAGGTCTCATGCCCTCCACCCACTTCATATACATGGGAATCGCGTAAGCCGAATCGGTCCCAGCCACCAACAGTGCGCTTTCCGGGAGAGTATCCATCAAGAGTTCTCCGTAAAGCCGCCCGAATGCATGCCCGCGCATATTAACTTCATCATAGTTTACCTTATAGGGAGCTATAGGCTGCATGACGAGCGCCATCGAGGCAAGCACAGCAAATTTCTCCATTCCCTTCCGGGTGCGACTCAACCCCGGGAATAGCATCATTCCCCAGAAGTATGCGTTGAATAGGGCCACGATTACGCATGCTGGCAGAAAATAGATTTGCAGGATGTCCTGCGCGTTGAGGTCAAGTTCCGTGTTGGCCAACACCATAAGCAATATGCCCGTGCACAGGAAAGCGGCAAGCGTGAAGAGCAGCCAAATCCTTCCCTGCTTATAACGGATGAATGTGAAGAGGAATACAGTCGGAACCATAATGACCATCGGCAAGGGACTGAACTCTTCCAGCACCGAGCTAAAGAAGAACTTTACCTGCGGCCAGAAGACTGAAAACGGCCTGACCACTTCGATAGTTCTGTACTGTTTCCGCGATACATGGAACCAGAAGCTTTCCCACGTCGCGGGATTGCCCCAGTTCAAAGGCGGATTGGTCGAGGCGGAAATCGGCAGGTAAACGTAGAAGCACAGACCGACAAAGAACAAGACCACACAACCAGCCACAAGCCTAACATCCAGCAGAGTCCGAGGTCTGACGAGCAGGACATAGAATGCAAGCGCGGGTCCCAGGAGCAGAAGTGTCTGATGATTGGCCTGGCCCGCGCCAAACAAGAACGAGAGCGCGAACAGGAAACCGCGGTTTTCAGGCGCTTCACCCCACAGCGCGAGTAACAGCAAAATGACACAGAGGATGAGGTTGTTCAGTGCGTAGACCTCAGCGACAACCGATTGCTGCCAAAATGTC
Source organism: Candidatus Abyssobacteria bacterium SURF_17 (assembly GCA_003598055.1). Classification (GTDB taxonomy): domain Bacteria; phylum Abyssobacteria; class SURF-5; order SURF-5; family SURF-5; genus SURF-17. The sequence continues at coordinate 1,694 of QZKI01000124.1, forward strand.
GGCGAAAAGGCGAGATAGAGGCTGGCGCTTGCTGATAGACATGCAATGATAATTCCTTCAGTGCGCGATTCAGATTCACCCTTGCGACCGAGTTGGCCGCATACTCGCGGTAGCGTCTTTGCGATAACGAGCGTGAGAACCCCGATCGCTGCCGCATCGAGGACGGCGGACATAAGATTGATTCGGTATGCGACGTCGCCGACTGGAAGAAGTGAGAAAACCTTGGCAATCAGCAGCCAGAGCGGATAGCCGGGAGGATGCGCAACGCCGAGCGTGACTGCCGCTGTTATCAGCTCCCCCGAGTCCCCGAACGTGACGGTCGGCGCAAGTGTGTACAGATATCCTGCAAGCGAGACGGCAAACACGCAGACTGCGGGAACGACCTCGCGTGCACGCAGGCGGACGGGCGAGACCGTACGCTCAGTTGGACTGGCAATGGGCTCACTCATCGTAGAGAAGGGTCGTCTCCTGGGCGTGCTGTCCAAGCACAGCCGGGAGGCAATCTATCCCCAGAGAATCGGGCTCTTACGAAGATAACTCTCATAAGAAAGCTACGGCTCGTTAACCTTTTCCCATTGAGCTGATGCTCTGACCCGCTGCGTTAGAACATCGAACCATCCGAGTACGATGCCGATTTGTTGGATTATCGGAAAGTATTGTCCGGTCGCCACTACGAGAGTGGCTCCGACTACGCATAATACCAGCATGACTTTCCATTTCCACCAGAACAGGAAAATGAGCACATACGCAAACATCAGCGGCGAGAACACCGCGAGCATCCGTCTCACCGGGTAAATGAGCATCCCGAACCAGCCGAATCGAGGGTTCAAGAGCATGTGGATGTAATTGAAAAGCACAGGGATTGTCAGGGCTACCCTGCGACGTATCTGCCGGAGTTCGGCCTTTAAGGTCTGAGGGCCGGTTTCGTAAACGATTGCCCGGTCGTCAATCACCGAACGGTACCCCTGCGAGCGAAGGCGGAAATTGATTTCTAGGTCATCAACCACCGCATCAGGAGGAAGCTCAGGAAGAAGCGCTTTCCGGAATGACATCAGTTTTCCATCGAGGCTTATTACCGTGTCGAGCCTGCCTTCGAGAGTGCGCAACTCCCAGTCGGCCCGGTGATACTTCATCTTGCTGCGACCGAAAAATGAGCGCGTGTCCTCGACGTCGGCCTTTCCGCCGACTGCCGCTATACGATCGTCCGCGAAGCAGGTCACTAATGACCTCATTGCGTCCGGATGCAGCACCGTATCCGCATCGGTTACAACGATTATGTCGCTCCTTGCTTCCCGTATACCCTCGTTAATCGCGTTTATCTTCCCCCGGGGAGATTGAAGAACGCGTACTGGATAGGAGGAAGCGATGAGGCGGGTTTTGTCGGTCGAAGCATTGTCAACCACCAGCACTTCAACCAGTTCGGCGGGATAATTCAAGGCGAGGAGGTTTTCGACCTTGCGGGCAATGTTCTTTTCTTCGTTGAAGGCGGGGACAATGACGCTCACGGGCAGGACCTGATCGCGGCGCGGTACCGGCCTGTTACGAGTAAGAAACCTCAACAAACGCCCATAACCCGCCATCAGGAACGCGAGATAACACGTTATCAGGAGAAAAATGATGGTTGCAGGCACCATATCAAGACGTTTCCGGTCGAATCATAGGCGTGCCATTCTCTTGAAGAGCGCACGCGCGACCGCCGACGGACGGAACAACACGTTTATCGTCTGATAACACGGATGGTAACAGTAACAGCGTCCAGCAGTCACCTGCGACCGCGCCCGCACGCCGGCCTCGCAGTCCCAGAGGGACGCAAAATCGTAGTCGAAATCTCTGAACGACGCAAACGGCTCAAGCATCTCGCAGAGAGAAACCTCGCCCGATGCGCCGAGAACCAATGTCATCCGGTCAGCTACGCATGGCACTATCTGTCTCTTCTCTCGCAGCACTTTCAGAAATTGGTCGTAGTAGTCCTCAACGACGGCCTCATAAACCGTCTTCAGCAGGGAATGATGTTTTCGAAGTCTCTCGTAGCCGCCGTAATGTCTCAAAACCGCCTTGATCTTACGCGAGAGTTCCGGCAGTTTTTCCTCCGGCGGCAATGTGAGAGAGCTATCTGCGGGCGTGCCCCGCAGGAAATCGAACGTGTGCAAATCGGGCTTAAGCCCGCCGACGAAGTCCCGTATCTCGTCGAAATGGAGGTAATTCTGATTGCTCAGAACCGTGTGAAACTTCACTGATAGGTTGGGCAAGCTTTGCCTGAGCTCGGCCACCTTCTCCCATGTCTCTCGCAGGGCCTCAAAGTTGCCTGGACATCCTCGAAGGCGGTCGTGTTCGGAACCTAGCCCGTCAATCGAGATGACCAGGTTCACGGTGGCTTCACGTGCTGAAGCGCATAATTCTCTGGTCATCGACCGAATCCGGTCGGGCATAAGCGCGTTCGTGGGAAGTGTCACGTGGCGTACGGCACTGTTCTTATAGAAGAGGGAAACGACTGCGGGCAGGTCTTCGCGCAGGAATGGTTCTCCTCCGGAGAGGAGCAGCCACGGGAAGTCGGGCATCGAATGGGTGATTCTTTCGACTTCCGCAAGGCTGAGCTCGGGCGTATCAATCGAGCTCCGCTTCCAACTAAAACACGAAACACACCGTGCATTACACTTCCGTGTAACGTGATAAATGACCTGGAAGAGTTTGCCTTTACGAACAAGATTGAGATACTCGCGGAAGGCGCTCATTTCCTCGCAAACAGGTGTTTGAACCTCAGGCTCCACACCCGCCAAACGGCCTCCCACACGATTCCGTATGTGATCTTGGATTCCCCGATTGTCCTGTCAACGAAGACGATTGGGATTTCCTTCACTCGAAAACCCTTTTTCCACACGATGTAAGATATCTCAATTTGGAAAGAATAACCGTTGGAATGAATGCTGTCCAAGTCGATGTTTTCAAGCACTTCGCGGCGGAAGCACTTGAATCCGGCGGTCACATCCGTGAGCGGCAGCCGTGTGACGGCGCGGGCGTACCAGTTGCCCATCTTGCTGATGATGAGCCGGTTCAGCGGCCAGTTGACGATGCTGATTCCTTTGAGATAGCGAGAGCCGACTACGAGGTCTGCGTCATGCATCGCCTCGAGAAAGTCGGGTAGGTACTTGGGGTCATGTGAGAAGTCGGCGTCCATCTCGAAGATGTACTGCGCGTCCGTGTTGCTCAGCGCATACTTGAAACCATCGATATAGGCCGTGCCGAATCCCATTCTCATCGGGCGATGCAGAACGTGCACTCTGCCCGTTTCCAGCGCTAACCGGTCGGCCAGTGTACCCGTGCCGTCGGATGAATTGTCGTCCACAATCAGCACCTCGACACCATCGACCGCAAGTATTTCGGGAATCAGTCGCTCCAGATTTTCGCGCTCGTTAATCGTCGGAATGACCACGATTGCTTTCAACGGTTTCCCCTTCCGATACTGACTTCTCCCTTTCAACTCTTTGCTCCGCCCCAACCATGAACGACTTGTTCCATGAAGGCCTCGATGCTATCTGTGGCCTTTTGCCATGTGAATTCCTTCGCAAGCTCGAGGCTTCTTGCGCCAAATCTGTTCCGCAGCCGCTCATCCTTGAGCAGGCTGAGGATGGATGTGGAGAGCGCCTTGATATCGGAGTGCGGGTAAAGCAGCCCGGTTTCTCCGCGAATGACGGACTCTTTGAGCCCCGGCACCTCCGCCGCCACAACCGGCGTGCCGCATGCATTTGCCTCGACGACGGTCAGCCCCCACCCCTCCTTAGCCGATGGGTTGACCACAACGTGCGCGCGCCTGTACAAGTCCACTTTTTGGCTTGTTCCCAGGAATCCGGCGAACTCGACGCAACCATTCAGATTCAAGCGGTGCGTAAGCTCATGGAGTTTGGGCTCGTAATCGCCGCGGCCGGCGACTACCAGCTTGACACCAGGAATCTCGCGCTTCACGTCCTCCATCGCCTGCAAGAGGAGATGCACACCCTTGTATTTCTTCAGACGGGTCACACATACGACAAGCGGTGCAGCCGACCTCATCGATTCGTCAGGCGTGTACGCATCATGGTCGACGCCATTGTGGATTATCTCGATGTCCTCATCCCGCAATCCCATCTTCACGAGTTCCGCTTTCGTGCTCTCGCTCACTGCAACGAACGGCACCCCTCGATAGAACAATGGGATGATCTTTTCCATGAAATGCACGTAAAGGGCTGCTGGCAGGAACGTATCTCCGTAAATGGAGGTTCCGTGAAGATGATGCACCATCACAAATAGCGGATGCCGGACATAAAGAGGGGTATAGAAGGGAATCTTATTGAGGTCATCGAGCACGATGTCGAACGGCTCATTTCTGAACTCGCGCCTGTATACGCCGGGAACCGTGAAGTTGAATGTGTTACGATTGCCGCGCCGGACCACACGAATGCCGTCTATGTGCTCCTCCTCGGGAAATCGCCGTTCATGACGGCTGCACAGCAGAGTCACTTCATGGCCCCGATCGACCAGACGCTTGAAAATCTCCTGGAAGTTCACCTCTGCCCCGCCTGCGTTCGGGTTCTTGATGTCCCTCCAGTTGATTGCTAGTATCTTATATGCCATAAACCCTTGTCGCTCAATGAAAACCCAACACACTCATTATATCATAACTCTATCGGCCCAACATCCAGCCGCTCCTTATCCACCCGCAAGACAAAGCATACCTCGTTCGCCGGCAGCCAGTGACAGAAAAAGGCATCATAAATGGCCGGAAAAAGATTGATGATATGCCCGATCCATTTGATTATCCTGAAATTCGAGAAAACGAACCAGCGTTTTTCCACGATGAACGGAAACCCGGCGCCATAATTTGTGGCATGCTCGAGCTTCCATTTCTCATAGAACTTCGGTTTTCCCACGATCTTCGTATAGCCGTCAAACGTGCGCCAGCCGAAGGGTATCTTGTGGTCCGGGTCACCGAACCATTTTGTTGAAGGGAAATAGCTCGCATACACATGGACTCTTCCGCCTTGTTTCGTAATGCGGACTATCTCCATAATTGTCTTGTGAAAACTGTGCAGATGGGCAAGAACATGGTCGCAGATAACCTCGTCAAATGTATCCTCTTTGAAGGGAAACGGGGTATGGTTGAGGTCAACGAGAACGTTGACTCCGTTACATGGCACGATGTCAACATTCACATAGCCCGCGCGCGTTTTTTTCCCACATCCCAGATTGAGTTTCATATCGCGTTGGCGCTCTTCTTCATTGACTGCCGTAACAGGGAAGAAATCCCTTCTGCACCGACAAGCACCACGAGTCCGACCCATCCTGCAAGTGTGAGTGCAAGGGCCCACAAGGGAGGCTTGTACGCAAATTCTATTTCATGCACTCCTGCCGAAACGACGATGCTGCGCATCAGATAATTTGCCCTCAATACTTCTACCTCATGGCCGTCAACATAGGCGTGCCAGCGCTCATCCATGAAATCCTGGAGCACAAGGATGGCTGCCCTATCAATTTCAACCTCCATGGTCACCCGATGAGGTGATCGACTGAAATTCTTGACTGTGCAGCTTGCTCTAACCTCTCCAACTTCAAACGAAGGCCCGGGCGGCTGTTCGAGCAGAACAACTTCACGCAGGTCAATATCAGGCGCTCCCAGAAGCCGGACAATATCCTCGGAATCGGCCACCATGAACTTGTTCACCGCATACACTCGCGGAAGGAAATCGCCAAATTTGTAAATAAAGCACTCTCGCCCGGAAGGCCTGCCGGAGTCCGCCTCAAATGCGGCGACGAGGCTCAGCGGTATCTCCATGTTCGGGATACTCGTCGCGGACAACACATACTTCACGTTGAAAAGCTGGAAGAATTTCCCAAGCGGCAAACCGCCCTCCCTGACCTTTCGGAATACTTCCGAATACCTCTGCGGCCGTCTCGACATGATAGCGTCAACCACGTCTATCCCGTAATAAGGTAGGACTTCAGTGGCAACCTGCCTCACATAGGGGCTTTCAGACCAGACCTTCACGCGAGACGGCTCTTCCTGTGCCCGGAGCCATTCTGCAACTCCATCATTCACATATCGGTCACGATAATTATAATATAAAATGAACTTCGAGGCATTAGCGATGAGGTCCCCCGCAAGCACCGCCGTAACGAGAATCGGCAGGATAATCCCCGCATTACCTGGACCATTCCGCTTCATGACCCGCCATACGATACAAGCCGCCGATGCAATAATGAGCGAGCCAAGCGGTCGATAGATAGCGCCAATCGTTCCGCCAGGAAGCGGCTCACCAACCGTTGCCGAGAAAAATGCACATCCGATCATCATGCCGCTGAATATGAGGATTACGGAGATTATGCCTCGGCTGTGCGAGTTCACAGCATTCTTCCAGTAATCCGCTCCCATTCCCGCGAGAATCGGGATGCATACGGACATGATGAACAGCCATTTGTGAGGATTACGAAGTCCTTTCATCGCGGGAAGCATATAGATGAGACGGTAGGGCGGCGTGAAATGTTTGCCGAAGGAAATCATCAAGGCGATGATGGCTGCACACGCGAAGAAATACGCTCTCTTGTGGCCGGTGAGCAGCGCTATGCAAGCAAACAGGAGAGTTACTATCCCCAGATAGTCGTCCGTGAGCCGCGTCATCTGTTGCCCTGCGAGTGAGGGTTCCTCGATAGCGCCGGAGATGTCGCCCGTAAGCGCGAGCGAAAGTGTTTTCCTCGGAGAGAAAGAGAATTCAGTCGCAAAGCGCCAGTTGTCCTCGTCGGTTTCGACGCCGACGTTCTCCTGGCGCTGTGCGAATGAGACGTAGCTGAAGAGGACCTCAGCCGCGAATGCGCTTGCCACGACCACGCAGAGCGCCGCCCTGAAAAGGCGGCTCCAGATAGCTCTCAGAGATTCCGGAGCGAATCCCATGTGTCTGGAGTCCCATATCCGCCCGAGCGAATGCATCATGAAGTATGCGAACGCAAGCAGGCACACATAGTAGGCAAGCTGGATTTCGCCTCCGAGAAATTGAAGGCCGAGCGCTGCTCCCGCAAACAGTGAGTTTCTCAGGCGGCGTGGCCTATCATCAAGAATCCGGACAAAGAACAGGAGGAACAGAGGGACCCAGCAAGCCGTGTCGAACTTCCAGAGTGCTCCTTGTCTTGCGGCAGTCAACAGGCCATTGCTGAGTTGATAGGAAAGCCCCCCCACAATCGAGCCGAAATGGCCGATGCGCTGGTCCCGCAGAAACGCAAACATGAATGCGCCCGCAAGGAACGTATCGAGCATGAACTCGAACCCATGAAACCTGTGGGGTGGAAGCATGAGCATAAACGGGAGCGCATGGGACAAAAATTGGAATTGCTGCGGGATGCCGGCGAGAAAATGAGGAAACCAGCGAGGCACAACAATCCACTCGGTCCACGCTTGAACGAACTTCGGAACCCAAAGCGAAGCGTCAAGACCGAGAACTGTGTTGTCAGGACCGAAAACACCCCGAAAAACGAAGGCGCTCGTAACTGCAAAGAGGAATACACACCCGGCGCTTACCGCTGAAGGCGCCGGGTGAAATCGTGTGGTTTTGTCAATCCGGGTCACAGCGCTGAGCGCTCCCAGTGCGCGAGTGTTTGCTCAAATGCACGGTCGAAGATGGTATCCCAGTCATACTGTTTTCCTAATTCAAGCGCTTTTTGCCGCCATCTTCGAAACTCCTCGTCGGATGCCGTGAAAAAGCGGCGCAAGGCAGCGAGAAGTGACTCTTTATCGGGCTCGATTGCCAGGCCGGCTCCATTATTTTCAATGAGCCCGGCCACACGCGGCACACGCGAGACAACGACGGGCAGACCGGCCGCCAGATAGATTTTCACCTTTCCCGGGTCTGCATACAACTTGTATGTTTCGTCCGTTTTCACGTAAGGAGCGATTCCCACCGCCCCCTCGGCCACCAATTCCGCCGCCGTGCTGTCATCCTCGACGAAACCGAGGAACTCGATAGAATCGGCGACTCCCTTTTCCGCAGCGAGGCGCTTGAGCGCAGCAGCCTCCGGGCCGTCTCCGATTACCCGAAGCCGTGCGCGTGGCACAACGCGCTTGAGTTCGGGCATCGCCTCAATCATGCAATGCAGGCCCTGCTCCGGCCTGAGACTTCCCAAGAACACAATGAGGTAAGGGTCGATTTTCTCGATGGGCAGCTTGGGCGCCTCGGAGTACCTGCTCCCGAGCGGCACTTCTATCTGTGGCGCACAGCGTTCCGGTTTGATGCCGTCATGCATGCGCGCTTCCTCCATCGCAGCCGAGACGTTCCACACAGCATCGGAACCGTAGCAGCAGTGTCTGTCGAGCATACGATAGAGAGCCTGCCCCAGGCGACTGCGAAATCTCTGTGGAGCATAGTCTATAACATAGAAAATCACGCGCTCGACCACCCCGAGCCGTCGGAGGAAAATGCCAGAGGTCGCATTCAAATTGTCAACGCCGATATACAGTCGAAATCTGGCCGGCGCTCTTTTCAAATACCAGAGGGTGAAAAGCATATCCTTGACATGAGAAACCGGGGCGGGACCACGCACAAGGGGAGCCAGAATCTCCTTCACTTTCTTGCCATTCTCGTAGAAAGTGACAGCCGTATTCAGGGGCACGCCGCGGGCATCGGGAAATGGATGACTCATGTAAAGGACCGATTTTACGCGAGGAATCAAGTATCGTAAGAGTTCCTGCTCCGCGCCGCCGGTCGGCGTGTACGTGTGCTTGACGATTGCGATGTCTGAATCGGAGAGATACTCGTGAATATCCATCGCTTTGTCCGTCCGGAGACTGCTTCGTCATGCCCCGCCCAAGTCGCGGCACATGACTCCTAAAAAACCGACGGCCGTTTCGTCATTGCGAGGGAGCAACGCGACCGAAGCAATCTCTTTGACAGAATTGAAGATCCACACACAGAGATTGCTTCGCTCGGGCCTGCGGCCCTCGGGTCTGCGACCTTTCGCTCGCAATGACAAACGGGGATGTTTCTTTCACACATATTCCCGCCCCAGGCGGGGTCGGATGCTCGCAATGACAATCAGGCTTGGGCCTTGCAAGTCAATGGCCAGATGAGCGTCGCCACAGGTTAAGAAAAGAACCGAGTCCCAACAGGTTTGCCTTCACGTCACGCCAATTCCTTACTTTCGCGGCTCGCCTCAAGATATAGCGTGGTCGCAGGTAAAATCCGCGGACTGCCTTTCTGTGGTATTTCTTAACAAGCTCCGGGGGCAGCGAGTTGTCTGAATATGTCGGCCTCGCATAATCAAATCGTGCAAGGTCTTGCTCGAGAACGCGTCCGGCTTGTTCGGCGTGGTGAGCGAGTTCGGTTCCGGGAAGAGGCATGTAGATGGAGAATTCAGCCACGTCGGAGTCGATCTCGCGCGAGAGCGCAATCGTCTTTCTCATGCTTTCTTCGGTTTCGCCAGGGAACCCAAGCATATAGTTCGCTATCGTTCCGATTCCAACCTCTCTGGTTAATCTAATGTTTTCTCGAATCAGCTCAAGCGTGAGTCCTTTCTTGAGGACTTCTTTCAGCATGCGCGGGTCGCCTGATTCGATTCCGTAGGAAATAAGCATGCATCCTGAGCTTTTCATCATCTCAAGAATCTGACGATTCACACGGTCGAGCCTCGTGCCGCATATCCATTTCAGGCGCAGTTCCTTGAGCATTGAGCACAGTTTCTCGAGCCATGGAACGTTGAACGTAAGCGTATCATCGTAAAAATAGACTCCCTTCATACCATATTCAGAAATTAAGAATTCCAGTTCACTCCGTATGTTGGCGACTGAACGGAGTCTGATTTTCTTTCCATGGACGAGTTCGGATGCGCAAAAGGTACAATGATACGGGCAGCCGCGCGAGGCTATGACCGGCAGGGAAGGCTGTGGCAGGGACCATTTGATACGGTCGTGGCCGGATGCATGGAAGTATCTTTCTACATCAACCAGATGGCGCGCAGGCATCGGAAGCGTGTCAAGGTCCTGAATAGGAACCGGCGCAGGCCCTTTTACAATTTCACCGCGAGACTTAACGAATGCACCCGCAACTCTTGTTGCGGCGTCCATGCCGGGAAACGCATGAGCAAGCGCGGGCATTAATTGTTCTCCCTCTCCCACGGCCGCGATATCGGCCGCCGAATCCCGGAGCGAGTGTTCGGGTACAACCGAAGGATGCACTCCGCCCAAAACAACCCACGACTCAGGAAGAATCAATTTCACGCGTGCGGCAATTGAGCGAGCGTGAGGATAGAGAGGCGTCGTGCAGGTTATCCCGACGATTTCCGGCTTCCACCCACTGAGAACCCGTTCGAGCTCTACTCCGCCCGGGTCGAAGCCCATGTCAATCACCCGGACTTCGATTCCCGCTTGCTCGAGCGCTCCAGCAACATAGAGCAGCCCGAGCGGCGGATTGGCCGGCGCCTTTGGGTCAGGATTTATCAAGAGCACTTGTACAGTCATAAGATCGAGATCAAAATCCTCACACCCCAAGGAGTCGAAGCAACTCCCCTCGACCCTCGCCCGAAGTGTATCGGGTGAACGAATAACTGCGCGTGCCCGCAATGCCCCATAGCCACATGCCCAGAAGCAAAATATTGACCATGAGAGGGATGGTAACTACACATGAACAGTATATCAAAGTCACTGCGACCGCCCACACAATCACCTGTTCGCTCTCTCCTTTTCCTGACAGAAAGAATAGGAATGCGGGGAACACTCCAAAAAGATGGGCATCCCATAGTATCGGGAAGGGCAGAAGCGCTGGGAAAAACCAATACAGCACAGTGCTGCCCGGCTTTCTCGAATCAAGAACGGCAAAGATGCTGAAAAATAGTATCGCAACTGCGCTGGCCATTCCCAGCATATGGACAGGCGCCTGTCGCAGGAGAGAGAGATTTAATGGATGGGAGGACCAGTGATAGTATATGAGTTTCCTTGCCACGGTCAAGAAATATATGTATGTGTCCAATCCAATGTCACGTGCCATCAAGCTGGTAAGAAACCCTAAACTACCCGCAATTATCAAACCGGCCAGGTGGCCCAGCCTTTTCTTTGTGAGACTCGAAAACAAAACAAATACCAGGACTATCAGCAAATAGGGCTTTATCATAAAAGCTGCGCCTAAAGCAATCCCTCCAAGAACATCTCCCACGTTGCTTCTCGATAAGTGGACAGAGGCGACAAAAATAGATGCAAGAGCCGCCACCATGATGTTGGTATTCCCCACTTCGATATTTCTGAACGCGGGCAGCAGTCCTGCAACATACACACCAACCAGGGAAATCACGCTCAAAGAAGAGATGCTTCCCTCTTTCCTCGCATAAAGTGAAACCGCAGCTACGCATATCGCTATTACAACCAATCCTCCGTAATTCAGTATGGAGAGAATCCTCTGATAAGATGAAAAACTCCCATCTGTCAATCCCAATATGGTTCTTCCAAACGCCCAGAAGGTCGGTGTTTGGTCATCCTTCAAACCTGCAGCATATGGCAACCCTTCTTTGGATATTCCCATGTACATTCTTCTGCCGTCAAACTCGGACATCACGCTCAGCATGTGTCCGCCCCATTCATACACTATCCATCCGGAAAAAAGCAGGGCCAGCACCGCAAATACCGTGGCCAATTTCCTTCCGGACTTCCTTAAGGAGAAGACAGTGAGGATGCAAGACGAAAGAAAGGCGGCCAAAAAATAGACCATATCATGCCGCATCATTGCTCATACCGCCCTTCACTTGCTTAAAGTCCGTCTGTCTCCCCAAGAATACGTCACCTGAAACTCAAATACTGAAAGATTCTGAGCACATGGCGGTAATGGGACGAGGAAGATGGACTTGCCCGCGAACAGAAAACGCTGACTGCTTACAATGAGCTAGAGGCAAAATTCCAGCCAACGTCCGCTTCCAATTCCGCGCGCGAAGAACGTGAACTGAACCGGCGCCTTCCCGTCATTGACTCCACGTGCTCCTGTCAAGTTCCGATGTTTTGAACAATGATTTTATAGTCACCCAACTGTATATGATCAACGTAAGCCAACATGCCACCGGATGGATGAACCATGCGGAGTCGTTCTTCCGGGCATAACCGAGAAGCGATTGGACGAGGAGCGGAAACACGAGAATGCAGGAGGCGACAAATTTCACGTATCCCCAGAAATATCGTTGGTGCGGGTATTTTCGGGTTCCACGTTTCTTGTAGTGCAGGAAATCGCTGATGCGCCGCCTCTGTTTGCGGGCAAATGTGCGAAGGTCGGGGCAATACAGGTGGACGATGCCCTTCTTCACAACTCCTATTCGATTATACCCGTTGCACACAAGCTGGTACGTGACGTCGATGTCGAAGTAGTACGGCTTGTAATCGACCGAGGAGACGGCCTCTTTGCGAATAAGGCAGCCATTTGCTCCCATGGTCGGGATGGTTTCCTTATCGAGAATCACTTCATAGTAGTCCCCACGGTCAGTCGCAGCCACCGGCAGGCCCGTCCATTTGCCTGTGAGCGTGCTCAGCCGGTCGTAGTTGCCGAGAAACAGGTGTATGGGGTCGTTCATACCGAGCAGCGAACAGTATCGGTCGAGCGCCGAGTCCTCCGGCCGGTAGGTTAATGCGTAGCATTCCGTCCATGCGATGTCGGGATTATCGAAAGGCAGGACCATCTTGCTCAACCAGTCCGTCCCGTCAAGCACATTGTCGCTGTCGATGAGCGCGATAATCTCGCCCGATGCCGCGTCTATGCCGACCGCCTTGCCCGCCTCGCCCGTCTTGAGAGGGTTCGGGAGGATTTTGGTTACGCCTGTGCGAGATGCAATTTCGAGCGTCGTATCGGTTGAGCCTGCGTCCACCATGATGATTTCCACTTTCTCCGCAGGGTAATCCTGGGCGCTGATGCTGCGCAAGCATTCTTCAAGCGACCGAGAGGAATTGTACGTTGGGATGATTATGCTGATTGAGGGCCGTCCCATAAGAGACCCCTATCTGTCCATGTGCTTCAGCGTGAGCCCTCGAATGAAAGCGCACCCGTAGACGATGTGGGAAGCCATTATCCCGACTGCGCCCAGGAGCGCGACGCTGAGACGGCTTGCAGGCATGATGGAGACGAAAGCCACCGCGAAGTAGCTGCCGAGGCCAATGAGCAGCAGAGCGGCAATCAGCTTCGAGAAGAAAGAAAGGATTACGCCGAAGAACAGGGCCAGCACAACGAGACTTGGGAGAAAATAAAAAAGCCGACGCGAGGTTTCAGGATACGTTTTCGCAAAATAGCCGCGATGCACGCCGACGTTCGCGATTTGTTTCACATGCGGCCGAAAGAGCGGACGCCGATGGTGAAACACAACGACCTCGGGCCTGTACAAGATTTTTTTCCCCAGCTTCACGATCTCGAGGCACAGTTTCGTGTCCTCTCCGCCGTAGTACGTCGAGGAAAAGCCGTTGACCTCGCTGAGGACTTCGCTCCGAACCAAGAGATTAAACGCCGGAAAGTCATCCACCTCCCGCGGCCTTCGCTGCACGAACCGATGGAGCGTGTGCCCGCTTCCCAACGGAGATGCAAACACCGCGCCGCTCGCTTGCTCGAACAGGTTATCCTCGGGCGGCGTGACGCCGGGCCCGCCGACAGCTGCAACGCGCGGATCATCGAAGAATCCCACAGCGCTGCGGAGCCAATCCGGCCGAGGATAGGCGTCATCGTCGATAAATGCGCATATGTCGCCCGCCGCCTTCTGTATTCCGATGTCGCGCTTTTCGGCGGGGCCGGTAAGCTGCTTTCCGGTTGATAGCAAGGTCACGAGCCCTGATTTCTCCAAACGTTTCAGCTCAGGATATCTCGGATTTGCGGCTTCGCTGAGAGTCGGCTCATCCGCTACAATCAGAATCTCAAAGTCGGGATACTCAAGACTGCGAAAATGAGCGAAATCCTTGAGGAACCGCGCGCTGCAGGTGTGCAGCGGAATAATTACGGATATCTTCGGCATCGACTTCGACTGTGGCTGCTCTCTAGCAGCCTGGGCGCTGCCCGCTTCCGAATTTGTCATAGTACCTCAATATTTCTTGTAAGGGCGAGGGCTCCGAGCTCACCCGACCACTATCGTTTCCCGAATTTGTCATAGTACCTCAATATATAGAGCCTGTAGAAAATTGCCATGGTATCCCACCACGTTGTATAAATGTCAGTCGGGCGGACCCAATGTCGCATCTTGCGGCCAATGTTCGGACGATAATCGACAACCACCGGCGCTTCAGCTATCTTGAAGCCATGCCGGTGAGCCAACACCAGAAGCTCGAGGTCGAAAGCGAATTTCTTCACAAGCATCTGAGGGAACACCTTCTCCAACACCTCACGCTTGAAAAGCTTAAGCCCTGTCTGCGTATCGTGGATGGGCAATCGGAACATGAGCTTCACGAGAAAAAAATAGACAGCGCTCACCACTTTGCGATGAAGCGGATAGTAGAGCTTCGATTCAGGATGCCGCTTTGATCCGATGACCACGTCCGCATTCTCTTTCTGCATACAGTCGAATAAAACCTGTAATTGTCTCGGGTGCAAGTCCAGGTCGGCATCGATAAACGCGACGATCTCTCCCCTGCTCGCGCCAAATCCCTCACGAAGGGCGCTCCCTTTGCCCAAGTTTATCTTGTTCCGTATAAGCTTCACGGACGGATCGGCGGCGGCGAAGCGGGCAGCCTCCTCATAGGTATTGTCGGAGCTGCCATCATCTATCACGATGATCTCGTAGTCGTGCTTGCCCTCCCGGAGAACCGTGAGGGTTTCTCTGATGTTGTCGTAAATTCCCGCGCCTTCCTCAAATGCGGGCATCAGAACAGAGAGCTGGCATCTGGAATAGTCCATCCTTCAAACGCCGTCATACCTACTTTCGCAGCCGCCCAGTTTGGAGAGCATTCAGAGCTTGATTTTACCACACGCTTATGGGGAAATCAAGCCTAAGCGATTGACTAATGGCCACTTAAGAGGGGGGGAATACTTGTCGGCTTGCCAGCACTACGCCGTTTGATTTATATGGACAACTTATGCGTGTGTTTGTAGGGGCGACCCGGCGGGTCGCCCGCGCCCCAGCCTTTTTGCACGAACGAATTCGCGCGTACAGAAGGCCGCCGAATTCTCATCGTTCGAATTTGTGAATTCGCGCGGCAGCTTTTTCGGGATAGAGTCATTGCGAGCAAAGGGCCAGAGGCACGAGGGTCTGTGGCACTACGCTTCTCCTAAGAAACCGGCGTCCCATCGACCATTGCGAGCATCCGACCCCTCCTGCGGCAAGGTTATATGCGAAAGAAACGTCCACTTGTCATTGCGAGCATCCGACCCCGCCTGCGGCGGGGTTTAGATGTGCAAGAAACAAACGCGCCGTCATTGCGAGCGAAGCGAAGCAATCTCTGCGTGCATCTTCAGTGCTACCAATGAGATTGCTTCGGTCGCTTGGGTCTGCGACCCTTCGCTCCCTCGCAATGACGAAACGGTGGCCTGTTTCTCGAGAGGGAGGCAACGACCGAAGCAATCTCCTTGCCAGGCATGTAGGAGATTTCCTAAAGACAATTGGTGTCAAGAACGGTATCTATCCAATTCACTTTCCTCTGTCACCAAGGGTATTCTACCCTGAATATCCGGAAAATCCAATCAACCTTGGAGGGGCGACCAGGAAAGCCGAGGATTGACAAGGGACTGACGATAAGGGAGCTTGGTGAACGAGTCAGGGCAAACGAAATGACTGTGATGACTGGGAATCTTAGGAATAGAAGTGCCTAAGGAAAAGTTTCGCCGATCCCTTAAGCGAGTGCTCGATATTGACGTCGAACCAGAGTAACCGAAGGGAAGAGTTGAAAACGGA
>QZKI01000083.1 GCA_003598055.1 Candidatus Abyssobacteria bacterium SURF_17
TGAAAACGCAGGGAGAGACCTCCCCGCCGGCGGAGATGAAAAGCGCCCGCAGAATATTTTCGGTACACACCGGGCGGCGCTCGCCCGGGTATCTGATTAGATAATGCACGTCAATGTTCCGAAGGCGCGCCTCCGACGCGACCGCATCCAATCTCGCGCGCAAATTTTCATACTCGTCCATCGTGCGGGGCGCAAGCACTTCCCCTTCAAACTCTTCCGTTGGCACAAAGTCGAGCGTGCTGATTACAACTTGGGCGACCCCTGTATCCTCCAGAAGCTGAGGCAGTTTCTCCAGACTATCCAACGCAGAACGGAGCAACATATGGGCTATGTGAATCGCCGGACGCGAGGACTTGCTTGCTTCCTTCTTATGATTCAAATTGCGAATCGCGCTTAATACCGTCTCCAAACGGGTTCCTTTGCGAAAGGTATCATTCATCTCGTCAGCGCCAGCCAACGAAAAAGCGACGATATCGACGTGTTGCTCCACGAGTCTCGAAATGATGTCATCGTCAAGCAACATGCCATTGGTCGTGACTCCAACCCGGCGCCCTGCTTTCTTTGCCATTTCCACCATGGCGAAAAAATCGGGATTCATGAAAGGTTCGCCCCAACCCTGCAGATACATGAGCTTCGTTCTTGAAGCAGCGGACAGTATTTTCTCGAACGTCTCGATGGAGAGATGGCGGCTCGCCCAGGTTTCGCGGAAAACCGTGTGTGGGCAGTACATGCAACTGGCGCTGCAGAAGGAGGTCACTTCTACTTGAATCCAATCCAACCCGGGCGAAAAAAGGCGATTAAAGCAACGATACCAGCTCACGGTCTTTCAGAAACGGTCATTGACACGCGCATGATTGGGGATAGGAGGCATCCTTGATTTCCTGCTCCCCCCGGAAGAAATTATGTTTTCAATCCCAATGATTTCTTATATTCCGGGATTGCCGCCAATGGGTTGTGGAAGTTTATGCGGTCTTTAACGGCCAACACCGTCACCGGCGCCTGCGAATGCTTGATAAAGAGGGCGTCATCGCCTACGCAAAGCCCCAGGAGCACGTTCAACTCGGTTTGGTGGTTGTTCATGAGCAGCGCCTGTCCAACCGGATTGCATTGTGGCTGGCGCCCGTCCGTATAGATTTTGTCATCCTCCGACAAGCCGACATCGTCGGAAGAGAATCCACCTGTCATACAACACACCGAGACCACCTCGAAGCCGCGCTTCTGAAACAAGGTCGAAACCACCTTCGCCTGATCGGCCAATCCGATACAGAACGCAAGCCCGAGCCGCTTGAAACCCATATTATCGGCATAGATCATCACTTCCTCTATGCGATCTTTGCTCAGGCCCGAATCCTTCCACGTCCGAGCGACTCCCCTGAACATTTTTCGTATTTCCGGCCTTGCGGCAACTTCACGCGCATCCTTGAAAACGTCCGGAGTGGTATTCATGGGACAGAATTTCGGGCCTTCATCGCTGGGGCCCAGCAGGCAGATTTTTGACGGACACTTTGCACATTCAGGCACGGCATTTTTCATCGGACGGCCTTTCCTTTCATATTGGCAATGCTCTGAAGGTTTTCGAATAGAAGCCCTGACGCCTGTATTATAATCAATAGTCGTGCGTTCCCACAACAACCGGAACTTTGAACATCTCCTCCATCTTGGCCTTTATGCCATCGAGATTCATGGGGCAATTCATGACAGCCTTCGCTTTTTTGACGCAGGTTCCGAAGTAGACGGCATCGAGTCTCTCGCCCAACGAATCGAGCACGGTCATTTGAAGTTGAAGCTTGGGTAAGACCAGGCCGGGGCAATCACCGCAACTCGTCTTGAAAACCATCTGCAAATCGTCCTCTTCCTCGAACACGAAGGCCTTATCGTTGACCGCCTTATAGCATTTAGCACATCCGATGCAGCTTCGGTCTTGAATCCTCTCGCAATACACTATTCCAATCTTTTTCGCCATTCCACAACCTCCTCTTGGGCACCCAAACCCTCATGAATGACTTCATTGCTGGCCATTTGGTTCCGTAGTATTCGAAGGGCTGTTTTCGTCTATTTCTTTCTTGATGACCCTGTAAATGACGCGGATCAAGTTATTGGTCGCGCATTCGGCCATGCCCTCCTTGGCCGTCCGAAGCGCCGCATCAAGTTCTCCTCTTTCCCGATAAGCCCTGGCGAGGAATAGATAGGCATCGCCGAAGGCCTTCTCTTGAGCTTCGTCACGCACTTGTATCTCTTTCCCGGCAGCAATCGCCTTTTGGAAACATGGTATCGCTTGGTCGTACCGCTTCCATTTGTCAAAATAAAGCTGTCCGATAGCTTGGTGTAATACGGGGCTGTGCGGGTTTTTTTCAATGCCCTCTTCGAGAAAGGCCAGGGCTTTTTCGGGCTCCTTGGCAAAGTCGGTCAGGAAGAAGGCACATGTGGCATACGCGTTCACATCGAGCGGATTAATCATCGTTTGGATGCGATACCACGGAATAAGTTCCTGCGGGTCGCTGTGCCGGGCCGGTCCCGGTCGATATGGTTGGAGATTTCTCTCGAGCTCGCCAAAGACTCCTCTCCAATCCTTTTCCTTGGGTGGAATCAGCGTGGGACCGCCACATGGGTGCTTTGCGAAGCCTCCTATATCGTGTTCGTGCTCACGCATGCCCTTCGTCCGCTCGACTGTGGTGTAGGGACGATAGGCAATGCCGTTGTGCAGATAGTCAATCGTCTTCAACCACAAATAGGCATCCAGGTTCGTGCGAAATTGCCCCAGCAATGTCATTGGCATGGAATGGCTTGCATGATGAAGCTCCTCACCTCCGAATCCTGCCGTGGTTGCCAGGGCGGGTTCCACTTTCCGGGAAAGCATGCCGGCAAAGGCGGCCAATGCGATGCATGCCGCGCCAACCAATAGTTTCTTCCAAAGGCGCATCCTCAATCTCTCCTCCTACAACGGCAGGCGGCGAAAGCGCAGATGGCCGAGGCCGAGGAAAATACCGGTGTAAATCAGCGCATAGAGGGTCATGACTGCTAATGTCCATGACGGCGCCGGCAGCCACCCGTGGATCACCCTTTTCGAAACGTCAAACAGGTCGAGGTGAGGAAATATCCAGTATGCCGCGGTGATAAGCTTTTGTTGCCACGGACTGAGGGAGTCATGAACGATGATCACTGTTCGCGTGAACATCGATGCTCCCATACAGAGAAGCAGGGAAATGGTCACGTTCGCGGCATGGGTGAGAACCAGGGAAAGGCAAAGCGTCATGGAACAAATTAGAAATAGAGACACCCATCTGAGATACATGTATTGGAAGAACATGCCGCCGAGGGGAGTGCCAAATCCAACAAAGACGACACTGGCCACGGCCAGGAACATGAACAGGGCCGCCGATGACAGCCCCATGGTGCCAACAAACTTCCCCATTAAGAACTGAAATCGCCCGACCGGTTTCGCCAGCATCGGATAAAGCGTCCGATGTTCGAGCTCGTAGGGCAACTGCCGCGCGCTCACGAGAACCGCTATGATGACCGTAAAGACATTGATGATTGAGAGGCTCACATCCATCATGAATTTTCGAAGTTCGGGCACGTCGAAAGCGTTGAAGATACCCGTCACCGCAATGATGATGCCCGAGAGAATCAGCATCACATAAATGTCCTTGCGCCGAATGGCTTCAAGCAGCGATGCCCAGCCGATGGTCAATTCCTTGAAACCAACAGCAGCTTCCATCGCGCCACCTCCGTGACAGCTCGAGCAGAAATGTTACTCATGTAACCTTATGCCCGACAACCTCCACGAAATAATCCTCGAGGGAGCCTTGCTTGCCCTCCATCTCCAAAATCTCCTGCATCGACTTTTCCTGAATCACCCTTCCTTCGTCAATCAGGATTACTCTATCGCACAGCTTCGCAACTTCGGAAAGCTCGTGGGAAGAGAAGAACACTGTCTTGCCCCTGCTCCTGAAGTCTTTCAGAATGTTCCGCAGATCCCGACGGCCGACGGGGTCAAGTCCCGAGGTCACCTCGTCGAGTACCAGAAGGTCCGGGTCGCCCATGATGGCCTGCGCAAGCCCGACACGTTGCAGCATCCCCCGCGAGAAATTCTTAAGCCGCAATTGCTCGAACCCGGAAAGCCCGGCACGGGAAATCAAACGAGGAATGAGTTCCGACAGTTCTTTCTTGCCGATTCCTTGTAGTCTTCCATACAGTCGCAGGATTTCCTCCGCCGTCATGAATGGATAGTAGAGGGCTACCTCGGGCAGATATCCCGTCCGAGACTTTGCCATCTTCGAGCCAGCCTCATATCCTAAGACCTTGGCCTTCCCGCTCGTTGGGAAAATGAAGCCCATGAGGACTTTGATTGTCGTTGTCTTGCCGGCGCCGTTCGGGCCGATAAAACCCACGACTTCCCCTTGGTTGACACGCAGGGAAAGGTCATCGACGGCCACGATCTTTTTCTGCCCGGAAGACCCTTTGAACACAACCCTCAGGTGCTCAGTTTCCAGAACCGGTCTCATGGCCCGTCACCTCATCGAATTTAGTGAGAGAATGGATCAGAACGAGGGCCCACAACCTCATGGGCTCGTTCCCGCACATGCCCGGTCGATTTCGAGTAATGCGCCGCCATATCACGTAGTCGAAGGGCTGAACGCATCGTTTCAAGGTGAGAATGCGATTGGGCCGTGCGTCACTCCATGCCTGTTTTTCTCTTGTCCGCATCGTCCAATAACAGCTCATTCAATTCCTTCGCCCGCGCGAAATCCGCAACCTCCACCCGCAACGAGTTCACGCCCGGCACTCTTTTTATGGTGTCCCGGATATCAACTGCCAACTTGAAAGCTAACGGGCAAAAATATGAAGTCGGCCGGAAGATGACGCGCACATCTCCCGCCTTCTCATCCACGTCCAGGGCGTAAACGAGGCCCATGCGAACAACGCTCAATCCGGTCTCCGGATCGATTACACCCGACAGATCCTGCATGATTTGATCCTTCGTTAGCATATTCGACCACCTTTTGGCAAGCTCGTTGCACTTTATCCCGCACGGAATCATTAGGCAGCGATCGTGCCAATCGCCGTTCAATCGAGTGTTATTTTGTAAGCGCATGTCGAGAAATGAGATACAAGGTCGGCAGGAAACCGGGGGAATTCAGCGAACATCCGTAATGGTTGCGATGCCGCATTTATCTACCATGGGTATATTGCAAAAGCGCAAATTGCTTATCACGACAAGAATTCAGGAAGTTGAACGTTGGAAGCACGGGTCGCCGAAATAGAATGATGTTCGCAAAAAGCGAGGGGGAAAGAAAATGGCGAACATTGGCATCATCCGCTGCGAAAAAAATGAAGAGCGGTGTCCGCTCACAAGCTGCTTAAAGAGCATGAAGGAGACAACGGAAGGCTTCTCATCCTATCAGAATGCCGAACTCGTTGGCGTCTTTACCTGCCGATGTCCCGGAAACAGCCTCGTCAACATGGCGAAAATCCTCAAAAGCAAGGGGGCCGACACGCTCCATTTCTGCACCTGTACTTTTGCCCATCGAGAAGACGGAAAATGGGTTGCGGGTGGCGGATATTGCGACCACGTGGATGCGCTTCTGCAGCGCTTGTCAAAGGAAGCTGACATTCCTTGTGCAAAAGGAACGGCTCATCTGCCTGAAGGATATAAAGTGGAAGTGTTCAAAGAGAAATAACGTGACAGCTAGGAACTGTCTTGGGAGCCATACTTGAGGACAACAGAATGAATGAAGCATTTGATGCTTTTCTGCAGGAGTTACAACGACATATTCTCGAAGAGACGAAGCGGGATTTTGGAGAGAAAGTCTTCGAACGCTGGCAAAATCCATTTTACATGGGTGTGATGCGTGACGCCGACGGGCATGCCAAGGTGAAAGGAATCTGCGGCGACAGCATGGAAATATTTCTCAAGTTTGACAACAACCGGGTCCTCAGCGCTTCGTTTCAAACCGACGGGTGCGGCCCCACTGTTGTGTGCGGTTCATATGCCGCGGAAATGGCCTTCGGTAAGACGCCGGACGAGCTCTTTGAAATCACCGGTGAGTCCATTCTGGCGGAGCTCGGAGGTCTTCCGAAAGCGCATGAGCATTGCGCTTTCCTTGCCGCAGCATCTCTCCATGCGACGGCCGACGATTATATGGTCAAACAGGCAGGGAAACGCAGGACTGAAACAGCGCCGGATCGCACGTGAGCTGCGGGCCAATTATCCTCTCTTTTTCGCTTTTATGCAGTACAGGCTCGCATGTCTCGGGTCCGTTGAATCGAAAAGTTTTTCTCCTCTTATCCCCAAGAAATATTCGGCCTTCTCTATGATAAAGATTTCGGAAATCGCCTTTTCGACAGCATTGATGTCTATATGCTTAATGTTATTGATATAGGAGGTGGGATCTTTTCTTTTTTCCTCAAAGAAGAACGATTCGGGGTTAAGGAGCATTACCAGGAGGGTCCCTCCAGGCTTGAGAATCCTTTCGCTTTCGCGAAGGGCCTTCATATAGTCGTCTATGAACTGAAGAGATGCCACATATAGTATGGCGTCAAAACTCGAGGTTCCAATGTTTGTCTGCTCCGCTGAACCAAGAATAGTTCTCACGCCGTCGGGAGCTTCGTTTAAGGCTTCTTCAGAGACATCTAAACCTGTAACTTCAAAGCCGCATTCACAGAGCGCCCCTTCTATGACCGCGGGCCCACAACCCACACTCAAGATGTCTCTGCAGCCGCTCAACTCTCTCTGCGCATAGTTCGTTTCCTGCTGGAACACCCGCTTCCAGAAATCCTTTCTGCACGCTTCGATATAATTTCTTGTGTTCATGATTGCTACCCTGCTCAAGGTCTTCCTGTTTTGCGCGCAATCGACTCAGCAGAGTCCTTTGAGTATCCCTCCTGTTCGTAGCCATACACAAGAGATCATGATGCAGAATTCAGGTTGGGCCATACGAAGAAACCCTCGCCGGACTTTTGCCCGAGCTTTCCCGCAGCAATCTTTTCCTCGAGCACACGGTTAGGCTTGAATCTGTGCTCGCCTGTCAATTCATACAGTGACAGGAACGCTTGATACACAAAGTCCAAACCCATCCTGTCACAACGCCGCATGATGCCCGAGGAGTAGGCGGACCCGAGGGTCATGCACGTATCAACATCTTCGGCCGTTGCCACCTCCGCCTCGATGATGCGGAGCGCCCGATATACCTGTCCCAAGAACATCCGGCAGCAGGCGTGGCCCGGACAATCCCTTGTCAGTACAACCGGGCGCTTGCCGAGAAGCTCGGCAAATCCTTTGACGGCGTCCATGACCCTCCCGGCTGTCGGCTCTCTTTTCACTATCTCGACCAATGGGGTATCGAACCAGAAGTTCGCAATAACGGTTCTCTCGGGTCTCTCGACGACCGCATTGAGCACGGCCAATGGAATCGTCGCCGTGCAGGACAGCACTATTGTGTGTTTGGGGCACATCGAGTCCAGTTCGTTGAACAATACCTTCTTGGCCTCGATGTTGTCAGGCGTCGCATCGACCACGAGGTCGGCCCGGCAGGCGCATTTCTCCATGTCCTCAGTTGCCGTGAGACGAGCCGAAAACTCCTTCGCCGGAATTCGAGAGCGCGCCGTGTCAAGGGCGTTCCTGGATGTATCGCACGCGCTGACGGTGTAACCGCGCTCGAGCGCCCACACGGTCAGCAGGCGCCCCATCGTGCCCGCGCCGATTATGCAGATGTTCTCAATGCTCATCGTTCATCCAACCGCCGTTCAACTCCAATTATAGAATCCCTTTCCGGTTTTCATGCCGAGTTCGCCTCTGTTCAGCTTTTCTTCAAGGAGGGGTGATGGCTTATCCATGGGGTCACCAGTCTGCTCAAAAATGGAGACCTGCGCGTCATGGATTACGTCGAGCCCGACGAAATCCTCCACCATAAACGGCCCGCGAATGTAACCCAGACCCGTGATCGCGATATCATCAATTTGCTCGACGGTCGCGATTTTCTTCTCCAGGAGCCAGTGGGCCTCGCGCCCGCCGCCCCCGGAGACGCTGTTGGCGACAAAGCCGGGCCACTCCTTGTTTAGCACGATTGGTTTCTTTCCCATGTCGCGGGCGAGTTTCACGATGTTCCGCACTGTGGAGTCAGACGTGGCCGTCCCGCGGATCACCTCCACCAGCGGCATCGGACCCATGAAGTGCATACCGATGCACCTGTCGGGGCGGCCGGTCTGGACGGCGAGACGCGAGATCATGATGGTGGAAGAATTCGACGCAAGGATGGTGTGCGAAGGACACATCGCATCGAGCTTGCGGAATATGCCCTGTTTGAGGCTGATATCCTCAAAGACGGCTTCGATCACTATGTCGGCATCACGGCAGGCATCATCGAGATTCGTGGTTCCTTTCATTGCATGCACCAGGTACTCGAGTTGTTCGGGACTTATGTCGGGAACCGAGAGGCCTTCAAAAAACTCAGGGTGTTCCAGTTTCAGGGCCTCGACCATGAGGTGCCAAGTATCCTGTTCGGGAACCCCACGGAGGAGTGTCTCATGAATTCGGTCAACGACCTTCCTGACAATTGTCTCGCTGACATCCTGGATTGCAACCTCGTACCCGCCTTGAACGGCCCATTTGGCAATCTCCGCGCCCATGGTGCCCGCGCCTACGACACAGACCCTTCGTATCTCCATTGTTCTGCGGATTCCTTGTCTATCACGGTTCAATGGGTCGTCACATCTTGTAGTTTCCTGCGAAGGCCTTCTGAAAGACCACATCAAGGTCGCGCAGCACCCGCGCATTTACTTCGATTCTGCTTGGCGTCATCTGGCTATCGACGCGTATGTTGAAGATTCTTCCCTCGACCGTGGCCTCACACGTGGTTTCCACCTCCAGATCCGGATAGCGCAATTTTTCTCCCCTCAAACTGGCCCGATAGCTGTGTGTGAGCTTGAATTCGCCACCGGTGGGAATCTGGAATTCTACGTGCACTCCCGATTCGACGCTAAGACATTTGTTCGCATGGTCTTCAATAACTCGCCAATGAGGCAGCCATATGCGTGGCGACTCCATCAGATAAGCCAAGTCGGGCGGTTGGAACGAGGGGACCGTTTTGGCTTGACGCTTTCGACGGACGACGGGCAGAATAAGGTGCGCGGGATGAGATGGGCCGCCGTGGAAGGTCACTTCACCGTGTTCAACAACGGGCCAAATGCGCGGAAAATCGGAACAAGAGATGCTCAGCCTGATTCGGTGCCCGGCCCGAAAACAGTAAGCTGTCGGTCTGGTTTTAACCTCAAATTCGTAGATTTTGGCCGGTTGCAGTGTGGTCGGTTGCTGATAAGACGTATGATGGCTGCCCCGACGCCAACCCGTCGTCACAAGAGCGGAAGTTCCGTCGGGAGCGACATCACATATCTTTGTCACCAGATTGAAGTCACTGCCCGAAGATGAAACAAACAGTTTACAAATCGGCTCGCCGACCACGTCCAAGTCCGCCTTCAGAGGCGCGCTGTCGAAGGAGAGCGAAAGTGCATCGTCCAACTTCTGATCACGCGGATAGTCGATTCCAAGAGGCATCACAGTCATAAGACCGGCGCGGGTTCCGACCGCCGGCTCGATGGAGTAGGTCTCACTGAAATCGTTCTTCGTACCACGGGAGGAGAGGGCTCCGGCTTTTGCGAGGTTCCATCTTTTCGCGCTTGTTGGGACTGGCCATTCCCCTTCGAATCTCCACTCACTGGTTCCCTGAATGCATATCGCGACCGAGGGCTCGTCCATGATTCCCGTATCTTCGCCTTTCAGCCAATAATCAAACCACCGGCGCATTTCGTGAAGGTAATCGAAGGGTTCTAACGAGATGAGGTCTAGATTGAAATGTATCCACGGCCCGACAAGCAGTTTCTTTGGCCCTCGGGCCGCCGTATATTGGCGAATACCATCTATAAGAGCGAAATCGTGCCAGCCTTCAATCACATATATCGGAACCTCGACCTCTTCAAGCTTGATATCGTGGGCTTTCCAGTAATCATCATAGGTCATGTGTTCCAGGGGGCCGATGAGATAGGGAACGTAGGTGTCAAGATGTTCCTTCCACACTTTTTCCCACCGTCCGTCGGGGTCCTGGTAGAAGGGAGGCATCAAGTTCATGCAATGCATCAGTCCGCACCACGCGCCGCACAATCCGAGCATGTTGAAAGCGCCGCCCGGAAACGCGAGATTGTGATAGAAAGCGGAGGGCGCCATGATGGGCAGTATGGCCTTCAGATGCGGCGGACGGACGGAGGCCGCCTTCAATGCCGTCATGCCTCCATATGACATACCGGTCATTCCGATGAAACCGTTGCACCAGGGCTGGCGGGCGATCCATTCAACCAACTCATATAAATCGTCCGCGTTGAGGCCATCCAGAGGGTCGGTGCTGACTCCTCCCGAGCTGCCGGTTCCCCGGCAATCAGCCATCACGTAAGCGTATCCGTGCCTGACAAAATAGGAGATGTGATTCTGGTTGCCGGCGCCAACCATGCCATCCTTATGATAGGGATAGACCGAAAGGATGACGGGAAGGGGCTCAGAGCCGGGGGGTCGATAAAGGTCGGCCGCTACTTCCACGCCGTCACGCATCGGGATAAGGATGTTCTTTTGGACGATGGCCGCCATGTCGGATGGCTGCGTTGTCATAGCACTCCCCTTTCTGAGGGTGGAGTCAGCTCGGCCAGCAGATTAACTCACGCTTATATCCGTCGCTTTCTCCTTGTAAAGTTTCGCATTCACGGCTCACTACCCGGATGCTCAGGTGCGATTATACTTCCTGACCGGCCCAGTTTCAATCGGAGGATTCGCGCTGAGCAGAGCGACTTACTGAAGTTACACTTTCGGTTGACCTGATTCGAGCGCGATTAAGGAACTGACGATGTTGGGATCGAGTTCCACTGCGGACATCCTTTTGATTTCTGCGAGGGCCGCCGCCCGCGACATCGCCTTTCGGTAGGGTCTGTCCGATATCATCGCGTCGAATGCATCTGCCACAGCAATGATCCTGGCGCCTAACGGGATATGTTCGCCACTCAGCCCATCGGGGTAGCCGTTCCCATCGAAATGTTCATGATGATGTTTGACGAGCAGGGCTTCTTGCCTGAGAAGTGGTGTCGCCTCGAGCAGTCTCACACCCACAAGAGGATGTTCCCTCATAATTCCGGCCTCTTCCTCATAGAGCATTTCCGATTTGTGAAGAATGGTGTCGGCGATACCGATTTTGCCGACGTCGTGTAGCTTTGCGGCATTGACAATAGTCTCGATATGCTCTTCCGGCAAACCCAGCTTCCTGCAGATCTGTTCGCACATCACCGCAACCCTGTCGGAATGGCCTCTTGTGTATGGGTCGCGGGCCTCCAGCGCCCGAATGGAGGTTGCAATGATGCTCCGAGTAGTTGAAGCCACTTGCCGTAATAGACGCGTGTTTTCAACGGCTATTGCTGCCTGGCCTGCAAACAGCTCCAGCAACTCTACCGAAGTTTTCGGGAATGGAGTAGCATCCGCTCCCTTCACGACAACGAGCATGCCGATGATGCGGCCTCGGGTCTTAAGAGGAGTGCAGGCGAACTCGCAGTCAGAGCGGTCAATTGGCCGAAAGTGTTCCTCCCTCGTCACAAACCTCTTGAGCGATTCCTGGTGAGACGTGCTTACAATAACAGGGTCGCCCGATTGGAAGGCTTTAGCGCACACGCACTGTTCCAGGGGAAAACTGCTGTCGACCGCATTCTCTCTCAGGTGATAGCCTGCCTCTACGTGCAGTTCGTCTTTTTCATCTTCCTTCAAAACCAGGAAGCCCTTTTCGGCTTCCACCAGTTCCGCCGCAAACGAGACTATGGAGTTCAAAAGTTTCCTGAGGTCAAAAGTGGCCTCGAGGATATGCTCGACTTCAAGAAGACGCTTCAAGGCGCTCTCTTTCGACTGCAGCATCTTCACTTGCTGCTCCAACTGTTCGAGTGTTTGCACGGCGTTCCCCATCTTTGGGCTCCTCGAATTGGAGCAAGCCCTCAAAAATAATTCGGGAAAGGCTCCGATTGGCACGCGGGACTCTCGCGGGTTTTTATTGGGAGGTGGGCGAAACCTTTCCCGAATTCTTTGCGGCTTTCGGCGCTCCCAGCCGAAT
Source organism: Candidatus Abyssobacteria bacterium SURF_17 (assembly GCA_003598055.1). Classification (GTDB taxonomy): domain Bacteria; phylum Abyssobacteria; class SURF-5; order SURF-5; family SURF-5; genus SURF-17. The sequence continues at coordinate 12,129 of QZKI01000083.1, forward strand.
ATCCTGTAAGCATTGTGCTTTCTTACTCAGTATCTAAGAGTGACATTCGTAGGGTGTATCATTTCTCCAGTCTTTTTCGCTGAGGGGAAAAAACCAAAAATTAGTATGCGGCAAGAACAACGCTGCCGAATACTGGTCCATGAACTCGTGTGAAGTGCTGAAGCCCCATCATATCACAGGCGCAGCCGTAAGATTGACTTCGCCATAGTTTCAATCCGCAACATATGATGACCGAATTTCCATGGGCAGTCATTTTGGAATCGAGACTGCATGGCGGAGTATCTCGCTGGCGATGTCTGCCACTTCAGCAGCGGCGGTAGCCTGAGCATTCAGGCGGGATCCATCGAGGCATGAAGATTGAATCTCACTATGGTATCCGATCGTCCCGATCGCGGAAACGCCGAGGTCGCCCAGTTTCTCGGTGACGACATCCTTTTGCTCGGGTGATGAAATCTTGTTTAATATTGCGCCCTTGAAAAACGCTCCGGCCTCCGTTGTCAGGCTCATAACTTTCTTTGCCAGAGAGATGGATTCCAAAGAAGGTTCCACGACGCATAAGACCATGTCCACAGCGGTTTCCACGCCCCGTCCGAAATGCTCGATCCCGGCCTCCATATCCACGACGAGGATTTCATTTGGTGCCAGTTGAAACCTTTTGAGGAATTCCCTGGTTACGGCCCCCATGGGACATGCGCACCCTTCCAGGGACTGATGTATTTTCCCGGTCATCACCAGCTTACAGTTCTCATTTTCCACCACGTAATCTGGTGGAATCTCGTGGCTAAGCAGCTTCTCCATCTCCCAAATCGTCATCGTCGGTTCATCTTCGTTTTTCGTAAATCCTGCAATCATTTTTTGTTGAACGGCTCTTTTGCCTCCTACCAGGTCCATCAAGGGATGGGGAGGTCGGTCAAAGCCGAGCATCCAGAACAGGCTCGCATTCGATTCATCGGAATCAAGGACGATCACATCCTTACCGCTGCGTTTGAAATCAGCAGCCAACAGCGTTACGATAGTGCTCTTCCCGCTCCCCCCTTTCCCACAGATACATATTTTCATTTGTCATACTCCTTGTGCGCATTGTCAGTCCACGACAGGCATGGCGAGCATGCACATAGTCTCCTGCCGAATACCGGGCTCCCCGGTCGATTACATGCCCAACTGCGCGCACATTCATCGTCCGATTCTCCCGGCTTGATCGAGGCATCCACACTTTCAGGCTCCGGGAGGATTGGGTCTATTCTCCTGATTTGCGCTAGTGCTGCTTGACAACATACGGTTTTCCTGTGTAAGGGTAGCCGCGGGCTGCCTCGCTCCGTTTCCCGTCACGAGCTCAAACGGCCACGTGACCACGCCGCCATCCATGAACTTGGTGTCCTTGAAGCCGGCTGGCTCGAGCATGTTACACGCCTCATATCCTCGCAGGCTTATCTTACAGAACGCGATTATCTCCTTGTCCTTGGGCAATTCCCCCATGCGCCCCTTGAGTTCCCCGAGCGGGATGAACGTCGTTCTCGGTATGCGCACCTCATCATATTCATTCTGATTGCGAACGTCGAGGAACACGAAATCCTCGCCCTTGTCGAGCTTCTCCTTCACCGCCAACGGGGAGATGCCCCTTGCCTCGCCCGACAGCTTGTTGCGCAGCACGTTGATGGCGGTAAGCGCCGGAGTGATGGGCGAGGAATACGGCGGAGCATAGGAAAGGTCCAGGTTGCCTAAGCTTTCCGCAGTGGCGCCAATGGTGACGAGTGCGGTGAAGAGATTGGTCCGCTTGTCCACAACGCCCATACCCACCACCTGCGCGCCCAGGAGCTTTCCGGTCTTCTTCTCGGCGATGAGCTTCGTGGCTATGAGCTTGGACTGCGGGTAGTAGTGGGCGCGGTCGGGAGCCGGGACGATGACCGTCTCGACGTCAATGCCCATCGCGCGCGCCTCCCTCTCCGTGAGGCCCGTTCTTCCCACGTTTATGTCGAGGGCCTTGAATATCATGGTCCCCACCACTCCCGGGAACGTTTCCCGGCCGCCGGTGACATTGATGCCGACAATGCGGCCCTGCTTGTTCGCTGTGGAGCCGAGCGGAATGAACACGGGTTTATTGGAAACGATGTGGTGCGTTTCGACACAGTCGCCGGCCGCATATATGTCCGGGTCGGAGGTCCGCATGTATTCGTCAACCTTGATACCGCGTGTCGTACCCAGCTCGAGCCCCGTCTCCTTGGCAAGCTTGACGTTCGGTCGAACGCCGAGACCCATGACGGCAAAATCGGCGTCCACCACCGCGTTCTCCGTGACCACCTGTTTCAGGCTGCCGGCATTGTCCCCCTTGAACTCGACCACGCCGTCGGATGTCCTCACATCGACGCCCTTTGATTCCAGGTGTCGCTTCACCATGACCGACATCTCATAATCGAGGCCGAGCATTATCTGCTCCATCTTCTCCACAATGGTGGTTTCGACACCTCGCTCCACGAGCGCCTCGGCAGCCTCCAGGCCGATGAAGCCGCCGCCCACTATCACGCCCTTCTTGCCTTTGCCCACCAATTTGCGCAGCGCCTCGGCGTCCTCGATGCTTTGCAGAGTATGGATGTTCTTTAAGTTTATTCCCGGAATCGGAGGCATTACTGGCTCGGCACCGGTGGCGATGAGCAGCTTATCGTATGCTGTGGTGAACTTTTCGCCGGTATCGAGGTTTGTCACCGACACTGTTTTGTTCTTCCGGTCAATCGAGGTGACTTCGTGGTGGATAAGGATATCGAGGTCTTTCATTTTCTTAAAGAACTGGGGAGTCCGGGGCACTCCTATCAGATTCGAGTAAAGGTCTTCTTGCTTTTTGACTGCGCCACTGACGTAGTAGGGGAGTCCACAGGCTGCGTACGAAATGAACGTTCCCTTGTTAAACACTGTGATCTTCATGGCAACATCGCGGCGCCGTGCTTTCGAGGCAGCCTTCAGGCCCGCCGCGCTGGCTCCGATTACGACAAAGTGCTTTGTTTGGCCCATCTTTTTTCCTCCTTCTCACCATACCCCATACTGTCACGAATGGATTGCATCGGTCCTCCCGAGGCAATCTGCTGCATTCTGCGCTGATGGAAATAATTGTAGGTTTGTATGCGGCAAGAACAACGCCGCAGAGTACTGATCCATGAACTCCTGTGAAGTGCTGAAGTCAATATAGGTCATCATGCTGGCTATTCTATTGCATTCGTCTCTGCTTTCGCGGCAGAGCAATACTTGGTATGCTCCTTTGATAGCGGTGTTGCCGAGATAGTGAAACTTGGAATGTTCCATGTCGGGCAACATGCCAATCGCGATTGCTTGTGGTATCTTGATGTACCGGCCGAATCCACCCGCAATCATGACCCGGTCAATCTGTTCGAAGCTCAAACCCACGCGCGAGAGCAACGTTGCAAAACCGGCATAAATGGCGGCTTTGCTTCGCATCAGCGTGTCGACGTCCGCCTGCGTAAACACGATATCCTCCCCCAACGCTGACTCTTTAGCGTGAACCAGCACATACTCAAACCCCGCCTCATTTTGCCTGACGTATTCGTTGCCTTTTCCTTCCCTGAACCTTCCCCTCCGGTCTATAATGTCGGCTTCCAGCATCGCGGCGAGCAAGTCGATCATGCCGGAACCGCATATGCCTCGGGGAGGAGCATCTCCGTTGACCTCATATGTCGGCCTGAGGGTGAGAGGATCGATCTCGATGTGTTCAATGGCGCCTTCTTCCGCGCGCATGCCGCAGCGGATTCCGCCGCCCTCGAAGGCCGGTCCTGCAGAGCATGAGGCCGTCATAAGCCAATCGGAGTTGCCGAGAACAATTTCGCCGTTGGTGCCGACATCTATGAATAAGGTCGTTCGGGGGTCCTTGTGCATCTCTGAGGCGAGGATGCCTGCCACGATGTCGCCTCCCACATAAGCAGTATTTCCGGGAACAATATGAACCAATGCGTGTGGACAGTAACTCAGGCCGATATCCTTTGAGCGCAGGGCCGGAAATGTCGTGGCCGTCGGCAGGTACGGCTCGCGACGGATGTATTGAGGGTCAATGTGCAGCAGCAGGTGTATCATGGTCGTGTTTCCCGCGATGCACATGCTGTCGATGTCAGCCGGAGCGATAGATGCTGAGGCGACAATTTCCCTCAGCAACCCCTCCAATGTGCCCACAATGAGCCGGTGCAGTTTCTCCTGACACCCAGGAACGTTCTGGGTGCAGACAATCCGCGATATGACGTCCTCTCCGAATGCCGCTTGCGCATTCTGGCTCGATGCAGAGGCCACTATCTTCCCGTCGGAGAGATCGACAAGATACGTCACGACCGACGTTGTGCCTACGTCTATTGCCACTCCGTAGCCCTGTTCTGAGGTCGAATGGTCCTTTAAACCAACGATTTCGCAGAGCCCATCATCCTTGTACAGGCTAAGTATAGCGCGCCAATTGTTCTTTCTCAACGTTTCACCGAGCTTCCGAATTACCGGCAAGTCGACGCGGAAAAATGTTGAGACATGGCCTGCGTGTCGTAGCACCCGGACAACTCTATCGAGGTCGCTCGAAGAGTCCTCTATCGTGGGTGGTGGCAGATCGACCGAGACGCGTTCGGTCAAGGGACTCAATTCTCTCGAAGAGTTGCAAAGAACGGACGTGACCATCGAGGCCTCGTCGAGGATTTTCATCTTCCGTCGTTGGGATTGCAGCGGGATGGTCACAACGAGGTCATCTGTTACCCGGGTAGCGCATGCTAAAGAGTAGCCATTCCTGATTTCCTCCGCGGTGAGGTATGGGTTAGATGCAGACTCATACTTTCCCTCTTCGACGCGGACTTTGCATTTGCCGCAGATTCCGCGGCCGCCGCATGAGTTGTTCAGGAAAATCCCCGCTTCCTCGACGGCATCGAAGATCGTCTGCCCCTCTTTGACAAGCACTTCCTTGTTATCGGGCAGGAATCTTACCCTGAAGGTCTTTCCGGACGGCTTCTCGACAGGGGCAAGTTCCGCTTCCCCATACTTCTGCATCTCCCAGATGATGCAACTCGTCCTGTACTTACAGTAGATATCCGGGTTGCGGCAGTTCAGGCACTCGTGGCAGAGATACACATCGTCCTTCGCGCAGCGAAACGTCGCGTCCCTGTCCGGATGATTCGTGCACTTCATCGCATTCCTGCCTCCTGGTGGGTGCGATCATGAGTTCCATGAACACAACTTCGGGAATAACAGCGCTCCTGAAATCAAGCCCTCTTTCACAGGCAACGCTCCTCACTCAGTCGTCGAATTCGGGTGGTAAGTCGCTCGATAAACGCTTCTGTCTCGTCAGGGAGAACCGGCTTCACGAAAAAACCGTTTGCATGTTCGAGGTAGACATCCTGAATCATCTTGAGCGTTGGCG
>QZKI01000139.1 GCA_003598055.1 Candidatus Abyssobacteria bacterium SURF_17
TCCGCTCGATTGCGTTTCTGAGCTCACGAATATTGCCGGGCCAGTCATATTCTGCGAGACGGTTAATGAGCGCCTTTGAAATCGTCACCTTTGTGTCTCCATGAGTGAATCGGCGGATGAAGTGTTCTGCCAATGAGGGAATATCTTCTCTTCGTTGACGGAGAGGAGGCACATGCAGAGGAACCACGTTAAGCCTGTAGTAGAGGTCTTCTCTGAAGCCTCCTTTCTTCACCATCTCTTCCACATCCTGATTTGTAGCCGCAATGACGCGCACGTTGATTTCATGTGCCTCCGTTCCGCCCACCGGAGTTACCATCCGTTCTTCAAGGACGCGGAGTATCTTCGCCTGTACTTTGAGGCTCATATCCCCGACTTCGTCGAGGAATATCGTGCCATCGTCCGCGGAGCGAAACTTGCCTGTCCGGTCCTCGATTGCGCCGGTAAAAGAACCCTTCCTGTGGCCGAAGAGTTCGCTCTCGATAATCTCCTCCGGTATCGCCGCGCAGTTAACAGCGACAAACGGGCCGTGCCGCCGATGGCTGGAGTAGTGAATGGCTCTTGCAAGAAGCTCCTTTCCCGTGCCGCTTTCTCCCCGTATGAAAACGGTGCTCTCCGTGGGCGCGACCCTTCGCGCAATCTCCTTGACCTTCTCTAACTCCTCTCCGACTCCCACAATCTGGTCAAAAGAGAATTCCGTCTGGCTAGAAGCGCGATAATACGCCACCTCTCTCTTCAGGCAGTTGAGCTCGAGAATCTTCCGGATCAGGAGTTTCACTTCATCATTGCTGAACGGCTTCTGAATGTAATCGGCGGCTCCGAGCTTCATCGCCTCAACGGCGGTTTCGATGGTGCCGTATGCGGTCATCATGACAACCGGTGAGTGGTCGGGCTTCTTCACTAATTCCCGGAGGGTTTCAATGCCGTCCATTCCCGGCATGTTGATATCCAGAAACACAATGTCCGGCCGATATCCATCAAGCCTCTTGAGCGCATCCTCACCGCTCAGGTTGACCTCGACCTCGTAGTCGCGCTTGAGAAGCTGTACGAAAGCCTTCCCAATATTCTTCTCATCATCCACCACCAGAATCTTCTTCATGATATGTTCCCCGGTGTCGACTGAATCCGGAACCCGGCCTGTGCTTCAACCAATAGGAATTCGGACATCGGGAGGACTCGGCAGTTTGTCCCCCGCCTGTGAAACGGGCAAGTCTATGAAGAAGCTGGTCCCCTTGCCTGGAATCGACTCGAAATCTATTCTTCCGCGGTGCTGGTCGACTATTCTCCTTGCAATCATGAGACCGATGCCTGTACCCCTCTCCTTCGTCGTGAAGAACGGGTCAAAGACCCTGTTGTGAACAGATTCGGGAATTCCCTTGCCCGTATCACAAATCGATATCCGCACAAACGCACCGTCTTCTACCAACTCCGTGCGAATCGTGAGTGCGCCGCCCCCTTCCATGGCTTGAATCGCATTGACCGCGATGTTGAGCAGCAGCTCTCTGATCCTGTTGGAATCGCAAGAGACGGGTGTGACATCCTGTGCAAGGTCGCGCTTGACCTCGATGTGCGAGCTCGACAGGTCTTTCTTCAAAAGGAGCAGCGTCCGTTCGACAATCTGGTTTACGCTGGACTCTTGAGGCTGCAACCGCGTATTCCCTGTCATCCCGAGAATTTCTGTCGTGAGACCGGTAAGCCGGTCCGTTTCTTCTCTCAGGACGCCGACAAAGGTCTGCCTGAACTCGGGGTCGTCATAGCTTTCAAGAAGCATTTGCGAGAAACTCTTGAGCGTGGTGAGTGGAGTGCGGATGCTGTGGGCGATGCTTGCAACAATCTCTCCCAACAGCGCGAGCTGCGAGGATTGGAGAAATGAACGGGTGTGTTGCAGGAGCGACAAAGCCTGTCGCATCGTCAGGTACGTTGATAACCATGAGTCCGCTGAGGCCGCAAACGCTTCCTCCGCATTTCCCAGATAGAAGCCCGCGAGATGCTCGTCGACGACAATCGGGAAGATGAGCATCTGCGAATCCGCATCCGGCGGCAAGAACGCCGCGAAGCGGTCAAGGTATTTTGTTTCAGTCAGCAGGCGTTGAGGCTCTGTTTCGACCTCGAGTGTCTCCTCCTCGTCCAGAGTAACAAGCTGCGGCACAGTCTCCCCGGAGTCACTGTCCTCCTTCGGCCTGAGTCTGAACTGATTCGAGTCGCCAACGCGCTCCAGCAGCATAGCGTCCTTGAGCGAGACGAGTTCGTCCAACAAGCGCGTTATCCGCTCCATGACAGTATCAGGGAAGCGACCCGCGTATTCTCCCGTGCTTATCTTGAGCAACAATGAAAGTTCCTTCAAGCGCCTCTTGTTCTTCTCGAAGAGTTCGCAGTTCATGAGAGCCAGCGAAACATGGTTCAACAAGGAACCAAGCAGTTTCAGATCGTCGGCGGTAAAGTCGTCCTTGTCCGAGAAACGAACCAGAATAAGGAGCGCGCTCGGGATTTCCTCGCGAAAAATGGGAACCGCTGCAATAGACCCCGGATGAATTGCCGAGAATACATCGAGGAGTCCCATTTCGCGCATTTCCTCGTGGCCCAAGAGGAATGCAGGCCTGTCGGCGGGAATACGGTCCATGATGATGTGCCGGAGAACTTCCTGATGTTGGTAGAGCACTCCCCGCTTCGTACCCTCATATTTCTGTATGAATACCCGGCCCCGGTTGTCGAAAATCCAAAGGGCGCCTGAGTCAGCGTCAACCAGCTTGATGGCTTCCATGACCGCCCTCTCGCCGATGGTCGAGTAATCCATGCCTCCGGAAACGCTTTCTCCTATCTCGATCAACTTTTGCATATACACGATTTGCCTGCTGAGCTCGGAATGGAGGCTCTCACTGTGCGTTCGCTCAGATTCAAATTCTAGCAGCAAACTGCGATATCGTCGCACCAGGAAGAAGATGAGTATCACAAGAAAGAGGCAGACGATTCCGAGGAGAAGAGCAATCAATGATGGATCAAGACCTGGTACGCGGTTGAAGCCGCCAAATGGGAAAGGAAGCGTCAATGCCATGAGCAACGACTTCATGTGTGCTACGTCACGAAGGACCATGCTTTCCTCTTCTCTCGGCTATTGCCCGGACTCATAGCATCGCCTTCAGCGTCAGCCAATTCGTTCTTATTTTATACCATAATGGTACCTTGTCAACAAGATTGGACTATCACGTTCCTGCATCAGAGTAAACCTTTGGGAATTGAGAAACGCCTCAAGGCGGCGGGACATGACTCGCAACAACAATCAGAATCAGAGATGATAACGCTGCTAGTGATTGGTTGCGACTCGATCTTCGTGAGCTCAGTGGGGTCCGGATTTCACTTTGCGCGCATACACGCGTATGCTGCTGACCTTGTGGTCAACGTGGCACCAAAGCGGGTCGCGAGCCGCAAGTTCTTCGGGTGTCAAGCCTTTGTCGGCCTCAAAGTATGACCGCAGGTCTTCGGCGGGATACGTCACTCTGTTGACAATCCTGACATCGTCGAGACCCGCACGCGTAATAATATCCACGTATGTTTCCTCATCCACCGCTCCGCCGATACAATCCGCCCAGGTGAACAGCTCATCGCGAACCCGCCCGTCAATGTCGCCGATGCATATGTCGGACACGAGAACCTGTCCGCCGGGTTTGAGCACGCGAAATGTCTCACGGAAAACGGCGGCCTTATCAGGCGAGAGATTAATCACGCAATTTGAGATGACCCAATCCACGCTCGAGTCATCAACCGGCATCTTTTCCATTTCTCCGAGCCGAAATTCCACATTGGTTGCGCCTGCACGGCGAGCATTCTCTTCAGCCTTTTCTATCATCTCCGAAGTCATATCGAGTCCGATGACATGGCCCGAAGGCCCGACCTTCCTTGATGCAAGGAGCGCGTCGATTCCGGCGCCGCTGCCGAGGTCAAGAACGACGTCGCCCTCCTTCACACCCGAGAAAGCAAGCGGGTTCCCGCATCCAAATGAATGAGCGGCAGCATGCTCGGGAATCGAGGCGATTTCTTCATCGGTGTAGCCGGCACGACGCGCATGAGCATGGCCGACCCCTGTCTTGGCGGCGGCTGACGCATCGATTGAGCAACAGTGCGCTCCCTCGGATTCCGGGGCATCCGTTTTGTCGACCTGCGATATCGCTGCCGCATAATGCTTGCGAACTTGCTTCTTGATCTCTTCTGCTGTCGGCTCCACGCAAGCCGAATTGCTCCCGCCACCACAGCAGCCTCCGCGACTTTTCGTCATCACGTTGCTCCTTTCGTTCGACCCGACAGAGAAAAAGGGGAAATTTTTTCGATGGGTCAATGAACAGCCGCAAATCAACCAACAGACACGCCTACGCAGCTTTCCTTCTCCTCACCAGATTAGCGGCAAACACCAGAATGCCCATGATGGTGATGGACAGCGGCCAAAAATAGTCATGGTGAAGTTGTCCGCCGGTTTCCGCGAGCCAGAGTGCGCCCATCACGGTCATTGCAATTCCACAGAAAACGCTGCGGGCAAACATCCACAGCCCAAAGAACGTCAATACGATTGGCCCCATATACTCTCCCGGGAACCAGCCGATGGTCGCGGCAAGCCAAAGCAGCCCAACCATTACGAGAAAAGCGGCAAACCCGAATCCGCTGCACCTGCTTTTCCGGCACCAGCTCCCGTCCGGTCTTGAGCAGCACGAGCTCGGTTTGAGGTGTTCATTTCCCTCGCCGTTTCGCGTCTCTTGAGACATCTCAGTTCCCCCCTTATCTCTTGCATCCTGAATTGGAATGTTCCCACTGATGCCATTGCCGCGCCATCGAATAAGCTTGCCGAGGCCTGTGTTATGCGCAGCAGCCCCCTGCCTGTTTCGTCGCGATTGCGGAGCAATCTTCCGCCGCGGGTTTCTCGGACAATTTACTGCCCGTGAGTACGTCGGCTGCTTCTTTCATAATGGCAGCCGGTTTGTCCTTCACAAACTGACCGATTTCGACCGCGCGCCGTATGTCGGTCTCCGACACGCCGGCTTCGAGCAATTCCGGGACAATCCTGTTTAAGCATGGCTCGCAATTTGCCCCCATCGCCGCGCCGGCCGCGATAAGCATCATGACCTTGTAGCCATCATCGCGCTTCATGGTGTCACCGGGACAAAAATCCGCCGTCGGACCTTCCGCCAGGTTCGTGCCGGTGAGCTCATCGGCGACTTGTTTCATCAGCTCTGCCGGCCTGTCTTTCACGAATTGGCCGGTTATTACTGCCCTCCGAATCTCAGCGTCCGAGGCGCCAACCTCTCGTAGTTGAGGAACAATCTTCCTCAGGCATGGCTCGCAATTAGCCGCCATAGCCGCCCCTGCGGAAATCAGCAGAGTGACTTTTCGGTCTATCAGGCCGAGGTGGACCTTGAGGTTCTCCGCTCCTTTGCCGTCCGTGGCTGCTGACCTGTTCTTGCTCGATTCGTCTCTGCCGCTGCCGGAACAGCCGCATCCTGCTTTGCTCGTTGCCATTGCTGTGCTCCTTTCTCGTTTGCCCAACGGCCTTAGCCGAGGGGCTTTTGCCGACCCACTCCCGTCTTCGCCAAATGCTCAGGTGCGCTCATTGTGGCGCTCCTGCGCTTCTTCACAAACCTTTTCAAGGGCGCGTGCGCCCACTTCCGCACATGCAACGGGAAAGCGCCCGTTTTCCATCCCCCACCGAATGTCTGACTTGCTGATCCCTGCACTCTTGAGGCCGGGCAGAATCTCATCAAGGCACGGTTCGCCCTCGATGCTCATCGCGGCCATGGCAGCGGCCAGGAGTGTCATTTTGTGGTCAACAATTCTCTTGCCGCATTCGCCGGCTTCCTCTTCTGCCCCTTCCGCCGCGGGGAGCAGGTTGGATTTTGTTGCGCCGAGTTCATTGCTGGCGTGTTGTGTCTGTTGTCTGCTCATGATGTTTCTCCTTTCAACCTCTTCGGTTGTCGCAACCATGTGCTGGGTTAGTGGCTCTCTGCCAACGTTCAGTTTTCTGAATTTTTTTGATCTTTTTGACGCCGTCATTGCGAGGGAGCAAAGGGTCTCAGACCCAAGGGTCTCAGACCCGTGCGACCGAAGCAATCTCATCGGAAGCATTTTGAAGATACATAAAGAGATTGCTTCGCTTGGGCCTGCGGCCCTTCGCTCGCAATGACATTCATGGGTTGCGGATTGTGCCGCGCTATACGTTCTCGAGGTCATATTTGTGAATCTACATATTACTAATTAACGAATTGTATGGCCAAAAAAAATTATTCCTTCTTGGCCATCTCGATTCTGAAGCTCTCCAGGTATGCAAACAATTCCTGCACCACCTCGGGATTGATGGTATAGTAAACCCATTTGCCCTTTTTCCTGCGTTCGAGCAGCCCCGCGTTGTGGAGTTCCTTCAAATGTTGGGATATTGTGGATTGGGCCATTTCAAACTGCTCGCCGATCTCATCGACGCAGCATACACATCCATCTTTCATGTCGAGCGACTCCAGACAGTCGGGGCAATTGGCGAACTTGAGCTGATAGCTCCTGATGGCTTCAAGAATTTTCAGGCGATTCTCGTTGCCGAGCGCCTTGAATACCTTTGTCAGTTGCTCACGACTCATGTGGAATTATTCCTCATTTCATAATATCGCGTTATCTCGATATGTATTATACCCTAATGTCGACAATCTGTCAAGTCCTTTTTGAAGGACAAGAAATTTTTCCTGCATGTCGCTTGTAAACATAGTCATACCAAGCTAATACGTAGTCCAAGATAAGGGATATTAGCAGTTGTGAATAGCGCGGGCAGAAGCTCATCGCCTAGGGTAAGCAGCCAGGCTATAGGGTATGTTTTATATCGTGCTTCGCGAGTAGTCCCTAAGCTCGTGAATCTGCTTCGATTCGCCGAGGAGCACGAGCGTGCTGCCCTCACTGAGGACGGTATCGGCGGAAGGGTTATAAACGAAGCCGGGTGAATCGGGCCGTTTGAGCGCGACGACGAGCAGGTTGGAATCGTCCCGCAGTTTCGTTGATTTTATTGTGTGATTGATAAAACGAGATCCGGCCTGGATGTGAAGTTCCTCGAATCGGATGGTGCTCGCCGACTCCCGAAGCATTGTATCAAGAAACGAGACGACAGATGGACGGATGAGCTCGGAAGCCATGCGCAGGCCGCCGATGTGCGTGGGCGACACGACCGCGTTTGCGCCGGCCTTGCGAAGCTTCTGGTCCACGTTCTCATCGAGTCCGCGTGCGACGATGCGAATCGAGGGATTGAGTTGGCGGGCGGTGAGCGTGAGGAACAGGTTGTCCTTCTCGGTCGAGAGAGCGGCGGCCAGTCCCGAGGCATGCTTGATACCCGCTTTCAGGAGCACATCATCGTCTGTGGCGTCTCCCTCGACGTAGAGCAGTTCGTCAAGCTTCTGCAGAGTCTCGAGGCGGGCATGGTCGCGTTCGACAATCACGAACCTTGTGGCCGTTTTCAGGAGTTCCTGCACGATGCACGTGCCCGTCGCTCCGGACCCGCATACAATGAAGTGGTTGCGTAACTTGCTGATATCCTTATTCATTTTTCTCCTCTTGAACGCGCCTCCAAGGTCCATTTCCACCATAATTGATGTAACCGTGCTGAAGCTGTAACCGATGATGGCCATGCCCGACAATATGAGCACGACGGTGAACATGCGGACCCCGGGAAACAGGGAAGTGTCAATGACTTCACCGTAACCCACGGTTCCCAACGTTATGACCGTCATGTAAAGACACGTCATCCAATCGTAGTGGTCGCCGGTGAGCACCTTGTACATGACGGTGCCGGCCACAAGTATCGCCACGAGAAGAGCTAGAGCTATGAATAGTCTTTTTTCAGCACCCTCGGGCATAGTCAAAGATTCAAAACGAAAGGAACAAGGGCAATTCCTTCATCCTTTCTCCTATCGTTCGCCGTTCCCCCTTATTCTGTGCTGACCTTTGTCTTAGCAAACTTGGCTAATCTCTCCATCATGTTATTTACGGCTCACTGGATGAAAACTCCCGGACTTTCCATGGTTCCTCTGCTTCCGCGATGTCGGCGGCTGGGTTTTCACGATCGACCTCCCATTGCATCGGATTACCTACAATATATTCTCGAATAAGGCTCATCTCATCTTCGTTGCGGATAACATGCTCGTAGTAATTACGTTGCCACAATCTGCCCGAGAACCATTCCCATCCGTGTTCTTTGACTCCATGAGCATATCGCACCGTTGTAATTGACTTAAAAGCCTGTATGATTCTTCCCACAGAATCATTTGCGGTGCCACGAGGAGAGGACCGAGAGGATTCAAGGCTGTAGGGGCGAACCTTGTGTTCGCCCAAATTCGAAGGTTCGCTCGGATTGGTTTTATTCCTCTGATTCGCAACTATTGAAGACATCGGGCGAACACAAGGTTCGCCCCTACAGCCAATACCGCCCATGATACCAACGATCCCATGAATATGGTTTGGCATGACAACAGATTCATCCATTTGGAGGAAGGGGAAACGTGCGGACAGATCATTCCATGCATGTATAACCATTGATCCCGCGTCGTTAACCATCATTTTCCCGTCCTCTATGACACCAAACAGGAATTTCTTGTCTCGAACACAGATCGTTATGAAATACGCGCCCACTTCCGAATAGTCATACTCGCGCAGGCGAATTGATCGGCGCTTATGTTTCGATCTATTGGCCATGATTTCGAATCCTACCTTTGCTATTCCACTGCTTGCAGATAGGTTGACTCTATCGCTTTGTTCCGACTTTCGTCTTGACACGTTCGACCAGCCGCTGCATCACGTCGCCCGCTTTGCCACGGATCAGCACGTCGGCATACATATCGAACGATGTCTCCGCGAGATTGATGATGATGAGTTTGGCGCCGCTCTGCTTCGCGACCATCGGCATGTGCGCAGCCGGGTACACCACCAGCGATGAGCCCACGACGATGAACACTTCCGCACGCTGCGACCGCAGTTGCGCCTCCATCGTCTCTTTTTCCGGCATGGCCTGGCCGAACGAGACGGTGGCCGATTTCATGATGCCGCCACATTCGTCGCAGTACGGAATCTCAACGCCCTCCTCGAGCCACTTCTGGATTTCCGCTCTCGGCCATCTCTTGCCGCATTCCATACAGAGCACGTACATCGCCGTTCCGTGAAGTTCTATGACGAGGTCGGGTGAACTTCCCGCCTTCTGGTGGAGGTTATCGATGTTCTGGGTGATCACACAGTCGAGCTTGCCCAGACGCTCAAGCTCGACCACCGCGCGGTGCGCCGGGTTTGGCTCGACATCCGCGAACAGGTGATAGGTCTCTTTGCCGCGACGCCACGACTCGCGGCGCATCTCCTCGCTCGACATGAAATCCTGGAACAGGATGGGCTGGTACTTTGTCCAGATGCCGCCCGGACTGCGAAAATCGGGGATGCCCGACTCGGTGCTCACGCCCGCTCCGGTGAACACCACCACCTTTCGCGCTGAGACGATAATGTCAGCAGCCTGATTGATGGGGATTTCCATCTGGCTTGTCATAGTCTTTCCTCCGACTATGCCGGGAGAGGTTATTCCTGTTCTTTCGACGAGTGCGACATCGAGGGGTCGTAGGCGACGACGCAGTTTCTCCCCTTGCCCTTTGCCGCATAGAGCGCCTTGTCCGCGTTGGACACGAGAAGCATCATATCCGTCCCATCTGTGGGAGATTCGGCGACGCCGATGCTGATGGTCACTTGCTCCCGGATCTTCTTGCCCGGGAAGCGGAATTCGCTCACAAGCTGGCGCAGATGTTCCGCCTTTCTCACCGCTTCTTTCCTGGTTGTATTGGGGAGACATCCGACAAACTCGTCACCGCCATATATGGCAGTGACACCAAAGGGCGACAACTCCTCGTTGATCAGGCGGGCAATTCTCACAATGACCTCCGTGCCCGCGAGGTGACCGTGCGCATCATTTATCTGCTTGAGCCCGTCGAGGTCCATCATGAGCACGGAGACCGGACGCCCGCTTGTCTGTGCGTCGCTCAGCGCCTCGGAGAGTCTCTGGTAAAACGGTTTTATCTGAAGTAAGCTGGTCTGCTTGTCATAATCAATTAGTTTCTTGAGCTCGGTCAAGTAGTTCTTCTCGAGCGAATCTATCTCCATGAATTTGCAGACAACGCTGCCGAACTGCACGCGGTCGCCATTGTTCAGTGTCCGCCGGTCCGCAAGCTCGTTGTTCACCCTCGTCCCGTTGGTGCTCTGGAGGTCGTAAATGATGTAACGGCTGTCCGGGGATTCATCCGGCTTGAATATGATCTGCGCATGCCGCCGAGAAATGGACTTGTTCGCTATCTGAATGTGGCAGCCCTTCTGTCTCCCGATGATATTATTGCCCGGTTTGACCTCATATTCCCGGCCGATATCGTCTCCCCGAATTATCTGAAGAAGGGCCACTCGCTCCGATGGAGAGAATTCAGCCGAACCCGGGTCAATCCGGACAGTATCCTTATCATCCATGCCTCGAGCCGCCATTTGGTAACGATTCCCTCGGCCATCAACGACTGTGAGAATGCCATCTTCATTATATTGATGTTTGCCGATGCGGTCAATCGAAATGTCGCTGGCAGTGGTTCCCTCCGGGAACATACTGCCTGATACACGCATGTCATACAGAGTCAGGAAGGCGGGTACCTCTTGTCCTTTTCACAAAGACAGGTATTATGTCCCCGGAGCCTGCCCGCCTTAACCCCCTTTCACGCCGCAGAACCGTCGCTGCGTGGGCGTAATGACGCTCGCTGACCCGGCCTGTCCAGGAGGGTGTCTGAAAACAGACAGTCTGGCAGATAAACCAAACACTTCCCCCCCGGCATAGGCAAAGCCTCATTCTCACGGTTCTCATGTAATCCATTGAAACGCAACAAGTACCAGCTCACGTGCATCCTGCTCCCTTCCGGTCATCAGGCTTTGGCAGGTTGTTTGCACATTCTAGCCCAAGTTGCTACGAAGAAAGTTGAAGAAAACATATCGAGGCTACGGGTGAAGAAGATGGGTTGGCAAGAAGTTAAAGCGCCCGCGGATAAAGGCCATGAGAGGAAGAACAGTCGCATGAGACGGAAGACCTCGCTTATGACCATCCTCATTCTCGCAATAGGTGCGGTGCTGGCCGGCTGCGCAGGCATACCGACACGAGAAGAAAAGCGTGCGAGGGAAGATTTGAGGACCACCGAGACGGTTTATCGTCCTGAGAACTCGAAGCCTCCCTTGCCGACTCTCACAGAGAATTCCAGTCTCTCGGACCTCATACAGTATGGGCTCTTGAACAACCCGAGGGTGGAAGCCGCGTTTTATGAATGGAAGGCCTCAGTCGAGGCAATCACCGTCGCACGCTCGCTTCCTGACCCGATGCTCAACCTGAGCGCTGAGATTATGGACGGCGTCGTCGAGGCGCTGACCCCCGGCCTCATGACCGACCCGATGGCCAACTGGCCGGTCCCGAGCAAGCTTGGGCTCCGCGCAGATGCGGCGTACGGAGAAACTCTGATGAAGAGGGCCGCTTTCGAGAACGAACTGCTGACGGCCGCGCTTCAAGTGAAGCGGGCCTATTACCAATTGTGGGTCGTTGATGAACAGATTCGCTGGACGCACGAGATACTGACAGTGGTGGATGATATGGAGAGACTCGCGCGCGAACGGCTGGCCGTCGGAAAAGTGATGCAGCAAGATGTGCTGCGCGCGCAGATCGAGCGCGACCGGCTCAGAACCCAATTGGCCAACCTCGAGGACTCGCGCACGACCATTGTCGCGCGGATGCGGTCGGCGTTGGGAACAGGGCCGGACCAGCCCCTGCCGGCATTCGCACTCAGCCTTGAGCCGACGCCGCCCGATTTCACCGAGCAATCGCTCATGGAAATCGCATTCGAGCGAAACCCGCGGCTCAAAGAGATGAAGGGCCAGGTGTTGCAGGCCGTCGCCTTGTATCATCTCGCGCAGAAGAGCAAGGTTCCGGATTTTGCGTTTGGCTTGGAGGCCAACGTAAAAGTCTCGCCTGTTCCATTCATGCCGTTCTTCGGGATTACGTTGCCCATCTGGCGCGATAAGATTGCCGCCGAAATCGCGAGCGGCAGCGCCGAAGTCGGCTCGGCGGAGGCAAAGCTCTCGGCTGAGGAACTCGAGCTAGCAGTCATGTTCGCGGAAACCGCATTCGGCTGGCGTGAGGCCGACCGCAACGTCAACCTCTACGGCGACCGCCTGATTCCAAAGGCCAAAGCTTCGCTCGAATCTGCCCGCGCGGGATACAGCAGTGGCGTTTCAAGTTTTCTCGACGTTCTCGACACCGAGAGAATGCTCCTGGAATACTACATGAATCACGCGATGGCCGTCGGCGAGCGCGAGATCATGCTTGCTGAGATGTCGCTTGTCATTCTGGGGCGTTGGCCACAGGGTGTCGAAGAGCTTCTCAGTCCGCAGCAATCGTCCGATTTCGAATATGAGCAACGGCAGCCCATAAGGCCTACGAAAGGGAAAAGATAAACGATGAGCGATTCAGAACTCGATAAGAGCGAGCAAGTCCCGACCGAGACGCCTCCGCCTGAAAGGCGAGCTGCGTCCGGCAAATCGCGGAAGGCGTATTTCATAGGTCTCATTGTCGCGGGGATCATCCTGTTCCTCCTCGGCTACTTCATAGCCTCAGGCCGTCACGAAACTCCTCCGTCCACGCCGGCCGAAATAAAGGAGCAGGAGCCCGGCCAGAAAATTCGGTACTGGACCTGTTCGATGCACCCGCAGATTAAGCTGCCCAACCCCGGCAAATGTCCGATTTGTTACATGGACCTCGTGCCGGTTTACGAGACCACTCACGGCGAAGAAGAGACCGACGGGCCGAAACTGATTCTCTCGAAAACGGCGCGCGAACTCGCCGAGGTGGAGACAAGCCCGGTCGAGTATCGCCCGTTGAGCCTGACCGTCCGTGTGGTCGGAAAAATTGACTACGATGAGACAAAACTGGCCAATGTCGCCGCATGGGTGGGCGGCAGAATCGACAAGCTGTATGTGAATTATGTCGGCGAAAAAGTGAGCCGGGGCGACCGCCTCACGTATGTCTACAGTCCTGAACTGCGAACCGCGCAGGAGGAATTCCTGATTGCCCATCGGCGCTGGCAAGCAACAAGTGAGACGGGAGATACTGATGAGATTACGTCCGCGCTGTCTGTCAAGGACGCCACGAGAAAGAGGCTCGAGCTGTGGGGCATTCTTCCGACACAGGTCGAAGAACTCGAGCAAACCGGCAAAACGGACGACCACATGACAATCTACGCGCCCATCAGCGGCACAGTGATTACCCGCGAGGCGTTCGAGGGCCAATATGTTGACACCGGCGAACGCCTGTTCTCCATCGCGGATTTGAGCGAGGTGTGGGCGCAACTCGATGCCTATGAGATTGACCTCGAATGGCTGCGGCTCGGGCAAACGGTCAAGTTCGAGACTGATGTCTTCCCCGGCCAGATATTCGAGGGGCGCATAACGTTCATACAACCGATACTGAACGAAATGACCCGTACCGTCAAGGTGCGAGTGAGCGTGCCGAATCCGGGCGAGCGACTCAAGCCCGGCATGTACGTGCGTGCATGGGTGGACGTTGAGCTTGACGCCACAGGACAACGGCGGGCTGAAGGCAAGGCTATCCGAAAGCCCCTCAGCATTCCCGCGACCGCTGCCCTTCTCACAGGAAAGCGTGGGGTCGTCTACGTCGAAGAGCGCAAAGACGATAGCGTTAGTTACGTTGGCCGTCAGGTCGAACTTGGCCCGCGCGCCGGAGACTATTATCTGGTCCGCTCCGGGCTTCAGGAGGGCGAGCGCGTCGTCACCCGCGGCAACTTCAAGATAGACTCCGCGCTTCAGATACAGGCTAAACCAAGCATGATGAAGCCTGAGGGCGGCGGCAGCCCCGCGGGGCATCAACATGGGGCGCCGACACCTCAACCTGCAACCGAGCAACCGGCGAAGAAATTTAAGACGCCCGCGGAGCACCAGCATAGCGCTATGACCGATGAATCCCAGACCGCGGGCGCGCTTGGACTTCCTCAAATGCAGCCAACTCTGGAGGCGTATCTTGCCTTGAGCGATGAACTCGCAAGCGATAATGCTGCTCAGGCTGCCACGGCAATTGATTCGCTGCGAGACGCGCTGGCAAACGTGAACATGGAGGGATTGGGCGGCGAGACGCCCACTCAGTTCATGCGCCTTCTGACCCCAATCAAACAGGCGGTCCCGGACGAATCGCCCAAGAATATCGATGCCCGGAGGAAGCTTCTGGAAGCTGTGAGCAAGCCAATGGGCGAGTATCTCCGCTCATTCGGCCATCGTTTCAATTTCTCTCTATTTGAGATTTTCTGCCCGATGGCCTTCGAGGGAAAAGGCGCCGCTTGGCACCAGAAAGACCGCGACATCCGCAACCCATACTTCGGCCAGCAAATGCTGAAATGCGGTGAAGTCCGGCATGAGTTCAATGCCGCTGGAAAGGGAGACATTCGATGAACGGTACACAGACGTCTTCCGAGCGGCCTGAAATTCGCGGACTGATAAATAAAGTCATCCGCTTCTGCCTCGAGAACAAGCTGATAGTTTTCCTTCTGCTCACGTTCCTCGTCGGCTGGGGCTTCTATGTCATGCCGTTCGAGCATGGATTCAAGCAATTTCCGAGCGACCCCATTCCGGTGGATGCCATCCCGGATATCGGCGAGAATCAGCAGATTGTTTTCACCGATTGGCCGGGCCGCTCGCCGCAGGATGTCGAAGACCAGGTCACCTATCCTCTGACGATAACGCTTCAGGGTATTCCCGGCGTCAAGACCATCCGCAGTTTCTCGATGTTCGGGTTCTCGACGGTCTACGTCATTTTCCGCGAGGACATCGATTTCTATTGGGCGCGCAGCCGCCTCCTCGAGCGGCTCAATATCGCCCAGCAGCGCCTCCCCGAAGGAGTCATGTCCGCGCTCGGTCCCGATGCGACCGCACTCGGGCAGATTTTCTGGTACACGCTCGAGGGCAAGGGCTTCGACCTGCAGGAACTGCGCTCGATTCAGGACTGGTACGTCCGATATGCCCTGCAGTCGACCGAGGGCGTGAGCGAAGTCGCATCCATCGGTGGCTATGTCAAGGAATACCAGATCGATGTGAACCCCGAGGCCATGCGAGCACATGGCGTGATGCTGCAAGACATCTTTATGGCTGCTATGAAGGGGAACATCGACGTGGGCGCGGAGACTATCGAGTTCAGCGGCGTCGAATATATTGTCCGGGGAAAGGGCTTCATTAAGAAAGTTTCCGATGTCGAGAACATCCTTGTAAAGACTACCGACGGCGTTCCCATCTATATGAAAAATGTCGGCACGGTCAGCCTCGGGCCTGCTTTGCGGCGCGGACTCCTCGACAAGGAGGGCGCAGAGGTCACCGGCGGCGTCGTCATCGTTCGTTACGGCGAGAACCCGCTCGCAGTTATCAAACGCGTTAAGGAGAAAATCAAGGAAATACAGGTGGGGCTCCCCAGCAAGACCCTGCCTGACGGGACGGTCTCGCAAGTCCACCTCGTCCCCTTCTACGACAGGACTGACCTCATCCATCAAACGCTCAATACGCTGAAAGATGCGCTCATCGAGGAAGTCCTCATCACCTGCTTCGTAGTTTTCATGCTGCTCGCTCATTTCCGCTCGAATATCCTCATCTCGGCAAACCTGCCGTTCGCCGTATTCACCGCCTTTATTCTTATGAAGATATTCAAGGTGGACTCGAACCTCATGAGCCTTGGCGGCATCGCCATCGCCATCGGCACGATGGTGGACATGGGCATCATTCTGTGCGAGAACATTGTGCGACACTTCGACGAAGCAAGGCCGGATGAGGACCCGCTCGAAGTCATTTATCGTGCTGCGAGCGAAGTGGGCAGCGCGGTCGTCACGGCCATCGCGACCACGCTCGTCTCGTTCCTTCCAATATTCGCGCTTACCGGGCCGGAGGGAAAACTCTTCAAGCCGCTTGCTTACACCAAGACGTTTGCGCTATTCGCTTCGGTGTTTGTGGCTCTCACCGTGCTCCCCGCCTTCGCCCACATTATGTTTACTAAGCGGAGGGCTCCAGGGAGCATAAGAGCAATCGCTTACAGCAGCCTGGTTGTCATCGGGGTTGTAGCGATGTTCTGGCTGTCGTTCTGGGCCGGGCTGCCGCTGATCCTCGGCGGGCTCTACCTCATTTTTGAGAAGCGGCTGCCGCCGAAGGTCCTCAAGCATATGCCCGTGGCCACATCATGGCTCGCGGCTTTCTTCGTGCTTGCGATTCTCACAATGCACTGGATGCCGCTCGGGCTGGGCACGAGCTTGACGAAGAATCTTATCTTCGTCTTCGGTATCAATCTCGCCTGGACCTCTTTGCGATTAATTGTGATTACGTATTATGAAGGATTGCTCAGCACATTCTTGCGGCACAAGCTTGCTTTCCTTTCGGTTCCCGCCGCGCTCGTTGTCTTCGGGTTGGTCGTGTGGCAGGGATTCGACAAGACATTCAGTTGGATTCCGGCCTCGCTGCAAAAGATAGGCATTCCTCAGGAAAAAATTCGCGGCACAGCCCTCTGGTCGGCGGGGCGGCACGAGTTCCCCGGCATCGGCCGCGAGTTCATGCCCTCTCTCGACGAAGGCTCGTTCCTGTTCATGCCCACCACCATGCCGCACGCGTCTATTGGACAGGCGCTTGATATCGTGCAGAAACAGGATATGGCCATTCGCGCCATTCCGGAGATAGAGTCGGTCGTCGGCAAGATCGGACGCGCCGAAACCGCCATCGACCCTGCTCCAATCTCCATGGTCGAAACGCTTATCACCTATAAGCCGGAGTACGGTCCGCCCGACCCGGAGACGAAGAAACGAAAGAGGCTGTGGCGCGACAACATCCGCACCACGGATGATATCTGGAAAGAAATCGTAAAGGCCGCTGATATTCCGGGCAGCACCTCGGCCCCGATGTTGCAGCCTATCGCGGCACGAATCGTCATGCTCCAATCGGGCATGCGCGCGCCAATGGGAGTCAAAGTGCGCGGTCAGACACTGGAAGAGGTCGAGCGTGTCGGCTACGACATCGCGCGGTTCCTCAAGGATGTCCCGAGCATCAGTGCTGAAGCCGTGATACCCGACCGTGTCGTCGGCAAGCCGTATCTCGAAATCGAAATCGACCGCGAGAAGATTGCGCGATACAAAGTGAACATCCGCGACGTGCAAGATGTTATCGAGATTGCCATCGGCGGCATTCGCGCCACGACCACCGTCGAGGGCCGCGAACGCTACCCCGTCCGGGTGCGCTATCAGCGCGAACTGCGCGACTCTGTCGAGGCGCTGGACCGCATCCTCGTGCCCTCGAGCGAGGGCGTGCAGATTCCGCTCGCCCAGTTGGCCACCATCAACTATGTGGCCGGCCCGCAGGAAATCAAGAGCGAGGACACATTCCTCGTCTCGTACGTG
>QZKI01000084.1 GCA_003598055.1 Candidatus Abyssobacteria bacterium SURF_17
TGCTCTCGGCGAGTGCGCGATCACTTCACGCACACGCAGTCCTTGTCCAATATCGCAGGCTCTATCGGCATTGCCGAAAGCAGCTCGTTTCCGTTCGGAGTAATAAGGAGCGGTCTCTCGAGCCTGAAGCCCGCCACACCCGGCCGGTTCGCCACCACGGCTATCATCTGGATGTAGTTCGGCTGAAGCTCGAACTCAGGCTCGGTATTGCATTCGGAAGGATGCTCGACCACGCACGGATACCACTCATGCCCGAAGTGACCGATGCCGTGGCCGTAGCCGGGCAGCACGATGTCCTCCCAGTTGTTTTTCGCGACGAAGCCCGTGACCTTCTGTGCAACCTCTCCGAGGGTCACTCCCGGCTGCATTTCCTCGATGAGCTTGTGGCACGTTTGCACGTACGCCGTCATGATTTCTTTCTGCCGTTTCGTGGGTCGCCCGACTATCACATTGTGCGAGACGTCTCCGAGCATCAGCCCGTACATCGCGTGAATGTCCAGGAGCACGGCGTCGCCGCATTGGATGATTTTGTCCGTGGCGGGGGTGCATCCGCCCATGGCGTAGGCGGTCCGATAGCCCGAGGCTATTTCCATGCCGCCGGTGAACGTCCAGGCAAACTCGCTTCCGGCGTCGCGCGCCGCTTTCTCGGCTATGCCGGCCACCTGCTTTTCGGTCATGCCCACGCGGATTTCCCGCAGAACCGCTTCATGCGCGCAGTCGCAGATGGCGCTCGCCTGGCGCATAAGCTTCACTTCCTCGTCTTCCTTGATGAGCGTGAGCTGGTCAAACACCTCGGCTGCGTTTACCAAACGCACATCGGGCAAGCGATGGCGGAGTTCCTCATATTCGGCGAGTGTGATGTACCCTTCCGGCAAGTATGAGCTCGACCCGCTCTCAACCCCTATGGTGCCCCGCTCGAAGCCAAGGTCAACGATTTGATTGACTATCGTCTCCATGAAATTCATCCCCGGCATCGGACCATACGGGACCACGGTGGGTAGCCAGGAGTCATCCTTGATGCGCTCTGCATCCAGCATCAACGTGACCAGCCGAGGCTCCGCGTTGGCGGGAATCACAGCGGCGCTCCGCCACGGGACAAACGCGCCCGAGACGTGCGTGATGGTCTTCAGCCTTGTCCCGACAAGGCAGTCAATGCCTTTCGCCTTCAAAGCTTCACGGATTTTTTCCAGTCTTTCGGCATACCTGATGTAGGTAAACATGCGATGATTCTCCATTTCTGCGAATCGGTTGTTGCATATTTTGGGGGCCTTGCATGGGAGAGAAGCAGCGCCATGATTCTACACGTGCAAGAGATGCCTGTCAATCACGTTCCCCCTGGAGGAAGGTGTTGGCCAACAGCCATATCACCGCAAAGTCGCAAAGAGCGCAGAGAAAGAAGGCGAAAGGGATAATCCCCCGCTCGAATTTGTCCCGTAATTCTGTAGGTGCGAATTTATTCGCATAGGCATGGCGAAGAAGGGTCCAAGAAACCATGCGAATGAATTCGCATCTACAGACGTATACCCCCAATCATGAATTGAGCGACGGTCTCTCTTTCCCCCTTTATGAAAGGGGGATGAAGAGACTGTCCCGCAATTGGGGATATAATGTAGGGGCACGGCGCGCCGTGCCCCTACATCCTCCAAATCCCCATTTTCTGTGCGGGCGAACACGAGGTTCGCCCCTACAGGGGCGCATTTTGCTAATTGCGAGACAGATTATGAAGGGGGATTGTGTTTTCTGTCTCCCCCTTCGTCTTACTCCTTTCGTCTGTTATTCCTTTGCGCTTTTTGCGACTTTGCAATGAAGAAAACCTGTTTCGGACAACAGTGAATCTTTGTCGGCCAAAGCAAGGTCATTGCGAGGGAGCGAAGCAATCTCAATATGATGGAGAGATTGCTTCGTGGCTTGGTCTGCGCCCCGACGCTTCTCCTAAGAAACCGGCAACCGTTTCGTCATTGCGAGGGAGCGAAGCGACCGAAGCAATCTCCTTATCAACATTGAAAATGCACACAGAGATTGCTTCGCTCGGGCCTACGGCCCTTCGCTCGCAATGACGGCGCGGATGTTTCTTCCACACGTAACCACGCCGCTGGCGGGGTCGAATGCTCGCAGTGACGGTTTTGGTTGCGTCTATGCCGCACTTTGAAGTCTGCGGATGAAAAAAATCCCCCGGGAACGCTTGCGCGCTCCCGGGGGAGGTTGTTACTGGTCTATGCCAGTCTTCGGAAATTAGAAGACCAGCAGAGCCTGAACGTACACGTAATCGACGTCGTCGTCGTTGCCAGCGCCCCAGGAATCTTCAATCGCGTCATCGGCGAAGAAATGCGCCCAGCCGGCACGCAGGTTGAGGTCCTCGGTGTACTGGTAAGAAGCGGCAAGGTCGAGCTCCATTCCGACTTGATCTTCATTACCGACCGTTACGACGGGCAGCACGATGCCGCCGCCAAGGTCAAGACCCTCTTGGGCAATGATCTGCGGCACGCCGAACGTCTTGGCAAGGCCTTCCTCGTCGTCCTCAGCCAGCAAGAAGTAGTAAAAATCGGCGCTTGCGGTCAGCTTTTCGACCGGAACTGCAGATGCGCCAATGCGGATAATATGCAGGTTGGTCGCACCTTGGTCGAAGTTGCCGCCCAGGTTCAGCTCGCCGTAATGCACGTCGGAGAACAGGCGGTTGAACTCTTCCGTGTCGCCGTCAAACGCGTCGTCGTCGCCCGTGAAGTACGCATACTCGAGCTCGATTCTCGGCATCCATGCGACTTCGGTGAGCGTGTAGCCGGCCATCGCGTTGAATGCCCAGGCCTCGTAGTCACCGCTGCTGTCGCTCGCGGGTCCCACGTTGTTGTCGCCGAACTGGTACGCGCCTTCAACGTTGTAATCGAGCATCCCGGGCAGCAGGCCCATGACGTCCCACGTGCCCGCTATGCGAGCGCCGACCGTGTGCAACGAGTCGGGGTCACTGGTGTCATCGCCCAGCAGGGAGTTCCCGTTGTAGCGTTCCATCCAGTAGGCCTCAATAAGCATGCTCTCGAAGCCCTTCCACGTGCCATACACACCGTAGAAGTCAATGTCGGCGTCCTCTTCCTGAACGCCCGCGAACTGCGGAGAGCTAAAGTCAGCCAGTTTCGATACCCATGCGTCAATCCTGACCAGGTCACTCTCGTAGCTTGCCTTGACAGCGTCAAATGCGAGCCCCGAGAAGTTCACGCCGGCATCGTTGTTACCCAGCAGCCACTCACGGCCATACACGAGTTCCTGACGGCCGATGCGCACTTGCAGCGGGTAACCCGCGATCTCGTTCATCTCGATGTACGCCTGATACAGGTCAACGAGATCATTATCACTGCCGGCTTCGCTCTTCTGTTCGTCCGTTGAGAAGACTGCGTCGAATGCCTCTACGTCATCCGCAGCGTTATCGTTAGGGTCGTCGCCCCATACGTCAAACGACTGCAATTCGACGAACCCACGGACGCCACCGCTCAGCTTCGCATCAACATTCACCCTCGTGCGCTGGGTGTACCAGTCGAGGCTGTTGATGTCATCGTCGAAGCTCGCGCCCGCATTCGCAGGCAGGCCAATATCCGGGCCCTGCTCGATGATTAACGCATCAAACGGAGCAACGCCCGGAAGCGTGATCACCGTGAATCTCGCGAGATCAGCCGGACTCGGTGGAATCGGAATCGTCGTGTCCGGGTCGATGATCAGTACTACGTCACCCAAAGGCGTGGCCGGTATCGGCTGGGCTATGAACCCATCGCCGTCTGCGTCAACCAGCGCAGGGATAGCAAGCGGCCCGATGCTGGTTCCGGCGCCCAGAGTCTGGCTTGCAGTCCCCGGGTTCTGCCACTGTCCGCGGACCTGGATACTTCCGCCGACAGTTATTTCTTCGACCTCAGCTGCTGCCGGTAGCGCAAGCGCCATCGCCAGCACCAAGGCCAGCACAAGTGTTAGTTTCTTCATATCCTCAGTTTCCTCCTGACCTACATGTTTTCAAATCCGATGTTCATCTGGTTGGTAGTTCTTCTGTTCCACTGTTCTTATTGCAACTGAGTGATACCACTTAAAACAACAGAGCACCTGACAACGTTTATCTTGCCGGTGCTGCCTGAGTATTGCTCTCTCTATGTGGTTCTATTGTCATCATCATTCTCAGCAACCCCGTGCCTACGTTTTACAACCCTCCTTTCTCGCAAAGATTTAGAGCTACTGATGATGTTGATTTCCGCCGTTGGCGCTACATTAGCCTCTACAGCTTGTCCATATTAGTAGAGAATATAGCACAAGGTCTTGGGGATGTCAAGAGAAAAATCCAAAAAGGACCACCCTCTCCTCAGCGGTGGCCATTTTTGGCCAGCAACCCTAACCCTGAAAGGCACCCCTGAATGGCACATGTTGAGGCTTGACAAAAAGTGCGCCACAAGACAGAGGCGGCAGGGTTCATGGTAACATTCCCTCGCGGATTTCTTACGTCGCGGGATGTCGAGGATTCGATTCCCGCTTGCATTTGGAACAGAAAATTCTCTATAGTAGTGGACATTCCCGGTTGGCCCTCAGGACTACTCCATGACTCATCCAGAAAACGGAGCCCGCATCCATGTCGGTGTCGCGGGCTGGTATTATCCCGATTGGCAAGGCGTTGTCTACCCTTCCGGTGGCCACGCTCGGGACCACCTCCGATATCTTGCCGCGTTCGTGGACTGCATCGAGGTCAATAACACCTTTTACCGCCCGCCTGACGTGAGCGACGTTGCCGCATGGTGCGAGCGCGTGGCCGACCGCGAACGCTTCAGGTTCACGGTAAAGCTCTGGCAGCGGTTCACCCATATGCGCGAGGAACCGTGGCGTCCGGCGGAGCTCAAGGACTTCCTGCGTCGTCTCCGACCGATATTCGACGGCGGATTCGGCGGCGCCTTGCTCGCCCAGTTCCCGCACTCGTTCCATTTGTCACCGGAAAACATGGAGTACCTCAAAGAGCTTGTCTCGCAAATTAAAGAAGCATATCCGAATGACTGTAGGGGCGCACGGCCGTGCGCCCCTACGAATAACAAAAGGCCACAACCATCGGCGAGAAGTGACGCCGACGGAAGGCGTGGCACTCCGGTCGTTGTCGAGGTGCGCCATCTTTCATGGAACAGTCCAGAGGCCTTTTCTGCATTCGAGGAACTCGGCGCGAGCATCTGCTCGATAGACCAGCCAATGTTTCGAGGGTCTCTCGGTCCGCTCGAACAGGTAACGGGCGGGATGGGTTATATCCGACTGCATGGGCGAAACAAAGCAAACTGGTTCAACGAAAACGCCGGGCGGGATGACAGATACAATTACCTTTACCCGGCCAAAGAACTGAAGCCGTGGGTGGAGCGAGTCCGGAGAATGGCGGAGAAAGCTCGCGATGTATACGTGATAGCGAACAATCATTTCCGCGGTCAGGCGGTCTGCAATGCGCTCATGTTCAAGACATTGCTCGAGGGCCGACGAGTGCGCGCGCCCGCGACACTGATGGAGAATTATCCCGTATTGAAGGAATACGCCGACCCCGACGTGCCCATGCAGGAGACGCTATTCTAATGTTTTAGCCGTACCTGTACGACCGAATGCATTCGGCTGGTTACGGACGCGATGATACGAGGCTCCACCGAGCCGAATGCGAATGAATTCGCACCTACAGAGTCCTCGGGGAATTCGATTCCGGGAAAACCGCCATCTGTAGGGCCGAATTCATTCGGCTGCGATGTGATGTTGCGCCGGACGAATGCGAATAAATTCGCACCTACGGCTTCCCCGGGGCACCGATGTACGAGAGACACCCGCAGGGCATCAGCGTGTTCGTCGTCGAGCGGAACGCGCCCGGCCTATCCGTCAGAAAGGCCGAGGAGACGATGGGCCTCGACGCCTCGCCGACAAACGAAATAGTGTTTGACAATTGCATCGTTCCCAAAGATAATCTTATGGAGCAGCTGCATTGAGTCGGTTCAGTTTGTGATCTCTTACTTGTCTGAGGAACGGAGCATCCGACCCACACGGACCCTTTGTGGCTTGTAGGGGCGATCTGGCGGGTCGTCCGTGCCCGCAAGCGTGGGCCAAGAACATTGAATCCAAAAGGAGGAATGGTCATGAAAATGGTTTGTTTTGTCAACCCGAACGCACAGTTCCTTATCGATGCCAACATGCCCGAAGGCTGGACGTATACTATCGTCTCGTCCGAGGTCGACGGCGATGCATATGTCGAGAAAGCGCTGAAGGATGTCGCCGACGCCGACTTCTATCTCGTCGGCCTCGAATGGATCGGAAAAGAACTGATTCAACCGGCGAAGAAGCTGAAGCTCATCCAGCGGCTCGGAGCCGGGTTCGACAATGTCGACCTCGCTTTCGCACGGTCGGCCGGAGTGCCCGTGGCAAACATCCCGGGCGCAAACGCCGTTGCCGTCGCCGAGCACACCATCATGCTCATGATAGGGCTGATGAAGCGTTTCCCGGAGGCCGACAACTCGATGAAGCGAGGCGAATGGAAGCTGACCGAGTTGCTTCTCATGGGTTGCTTCGAGCTTTGGAAAAAAACGGTGGGCATCGTTGGCCTCGGCACAATCGGAAAACAAGTGGCCCGCCGCCTGACCGGGTTTGATGTCACAACCATTTATCATGATATCCTCACGTTCCCGCCCGAGCTGGAGAAGGAACTCCATGTGAAAAAGGTCCCGTTTGAGGATCTGCTTGCTCAATCAGACGTCATTACGCTCCACGTTCCTCTCACCGACCTGACCAAAGATATGATGGGAGCCAAACAGTTCGGAATGATGCAGTCAACGGCATACTTCATGAACACTTCCCGCGGCGAAGTCGTCAACGAACAGGCCCTCGTTGAAGCACTGAATCGTGGAATCATCGCGGGCGCGGCAATCGATGTGTTCAAACAGGAGCCACCAGACCCGAACAGCCCGCTCTTGAAGGCGGACAACATCATCCTGACCCCGCACACAGCCGGCGTCACCCGCGAAGTCTCCATGCGCTTCATAACTGACTCGTTTGCCAATTTCAAGCGGGTCGCGGCAGGGCAGGCCCCTATTAACGTGGTGAACTAAGACTGTCCCGCAATTGGGCGCTTCGGCGCGGATTCCTGTGGGTGCGAATTTATTCGCAGGGTTTTCCCGGTTATTTTCGCCATGCGTATGCGAATGAATTCGCACCTACCACAATTATGGGACAGTTTCAACTAACATCTCTCTAAACTTCTGTCTTTCAGAATACCGGTACGCCTTCCTTACCCCAAGACGTAGGGGCGACTCCGCGGGTGGCCCCTGCAGTCGATAGTTGACCTCTGTCCCGCTCTCCCTTATCTTTTCCGTTCTTCTTTTTTACGCTCATTGGCGCCATTACGGTGAAACCACATCGAAAACCGCCTGTCCGGGACATGCCTCATGGAGCAGGAACCGCGAGAGCGTCGGCAGTTTGCAGGTTACGAAAATGTAACCCCGATGTCCGTAAATTGTCGTTGGCGGAACAGAATCGGACCTGCTCACAGCCCATTTCATCGAAAAAATCGAGGAAATTTGCCGTTCAGGATACGACCCGATGTTGGCACAGAAGTTGCTCTTTGCTGCTTCTGCCGAAAGAAGGCAATGCGGGATTCCTAGGCCGAGGAGGAAAACATGGCTGCCCTTTCCTTTGCCACGCTGAAGCAGCGGGCTGAAAAAATCAAAGAACTCTCAACGCTGCCGACTGTTATGCTGAGAATCCTGGAGGTCATGAATAATCCCGTGGCCGACGCGCGAGATGTCGAGCGCGAGATTATGGAAGACCCCGTCATCACGGCCAAGGTTCTCAAAATGGCCAATTCCGCATTCTATGGCGCGAATCGGGACATCTCGTCCGTATCACAAGCTGTTGTGCTCATGGGATTCGCAGAAGTCCAGAACATAGCGCTTTCCGTCTCCATCTTCAGCCGGTTCGCCGAGCCCACGAAGGTATTCGACCGGCGCCAGTTCTGGGAACATTGCTTCGCCACGGCAGTTACCGCTGAAGCCCTTCAGCGACGAGTCAATGCTCAAACAAACGACGGCTTTGTGGCCGGTCTGCTCCACGATATCGGGCGCGTTGTGCTCGATCAATACTTCCCGAACGAATTCCGCGACATCATCGCTATGGCCGAGACGCAGAAGATTCCGCTGCTCGATGCCGAGCGAAAAGTGCTCGGAGTGACCCATGGCGATATCGGCTATTGGGTGGCGGAGAAATGGAGGCTTCCTCCTCTGCTGACCGATGCCATTCTGTTTCATCATTCGCCGTTCAGTTGTCGCGAGTCCTACGTGCTTACCTCGATTGTCCATGTCGCCGACGTCATCTCGAAAGCATTTAGCGGTTATATGAAGGACGAGATTGTTCCCTCGCCGAAGGACGAGAGCGCGTTTAGATTGCTCAACCTCGACAGCGAAAAAGTCATGAGCCTCGCCGACCTGATTTCGAAGAAGATGGAATACTTCGATACGCTCGTCGGTTCCTTCGCCTGAACCTCCTTTACGATGCCGCGTCCGACCGCGCACCTCCCGATAAAGGCATGTACTGTCACACAAGCACATCACCGTAATGTGAGACATGCGGAAACACGTATTTGTAAGGGCGAACCTCGTGTTCGCCATGGTTCCGGTCATGCATGGACATTGGGCGAACACGACATCCGCCCCCCCGCAAACACCTGCGCGCGGTCCGGTCTGCGTACCAGAGCGTCCGTTCCTACGACAACAGCCCGCTCGAATTGTCGGATGCTCTCGGCACGCAGAGGTACTTTCTTCGCCACATGGCAAGTTTTGCCCGCAATCGAGCACTTTTGTCTCGATTCAACGTGAAACAGACAACACACCTAATCTCTTGCAATACAAAGACTTGAATGATACCAGAGTGCCCTATAAGAGATTGGCATATCTGTTGCTCATACAATATATAATGAAGCACTCAGACCATCTGACAGATAGACCAAAAAATGGCGGAAACGATCTTGTAGGGCCGAATTTATTCGGCCGGAGACATGAAACGGCCAATTGCGAATAAATTCGCACTTACAGACAGCCCTTGGAAATGTAGCTAAACTCTGCAAACAAGCATTGAAGCTAGCCAGACAAGGTGCACAGGGAGAGGGATGAAAGCCTATCCCGTCAGTCTGCTGGCAGCAGAGAGGACGAGCGGCCTGCTTTGTGGGTTTCGGAAATCTTTTATGCCGACAACCGAGAGAGTAAGTTGCCGCGGAGGAACTGATGGACCAACAAGAGATTGACAGGCTCATAAACGACATTCAGGAGTATCTCAATCAAGTCGGCGAGCACAAGGAAACCCACGGGCCAAGCGCCGGGAACCTCAAGGAAGTCGGGCAGGAGGATGCCGAAACCGGTCTGTTCATTTCGGCTCCCTCACGGAACCGGATGGAGCGATTCCTCAAGTATTCGCCCTTTGCCTCATACGCCGTTGAAGCGCTCACCATAGCACTGTTCACAGCCGGAATTCTGGTTCCATTTAGTTCATGGCCGAGGACACTCATGTTTCTCATAGGCGTGCTCCTGTTCGGCATCTTTACCATCACCGTGCTCCTCAGCCTAAACGCGCGCATCCAGCTCCTTGTCCAGATAGAGTCCAACACCCGCCGTATTGCCCGGCAGAAGGAGAAGATTGCCCGGGTGCTTGACAGAATCCGGATCGAGTAAATAAGTCTCTCCTTGAGTCCGATTCTGGTCAGGGATGGCTATCGTTTGATATCCCCATCGTCCCGCCGTTATCCATAGGATTCTCGCCAGCTTGAAACCTCGACCATTTCATTGCCCGGCAAGGTGCTCGTTATTGTGCAGTCGTGCGGTTGTCATATGTGATTGCATTTTCATCAGTGATAGAGCACAACTCTATTAATTTCAATCACTTAAATGTGGTGCATAGAGGGCGGTTGCATTGTCAAGCGTTTTCGGCATAAGAAATGCTCCCACCCCAACCTATGCGATACCGGCGGGTGGAGTGTTTATTGTCCGCAGGGAATCGGCGAGTGGATTACTGAACAATTGTGCTCGCTTTCAACGGCTAGAGCTTCAATATTTTACACAAAATGATAAGCCCCTATCCATTGGCCTGCATACTCGTTGCCGGCATACACCTGTGCATTGGAACCTCGATCTTCCTGAAAGCCCCGCGCGACAAAGCCAATCAGATGTTTTATCTGGCAACCCTTTCTCTCGTGACATGGATTCTTTTCGAGAGCGTGAGCGTAATCTACTGGAGCGACATTGATATCAGGACACCCCTCACAAGGCTCGCCGCGGCGACCGGCGCGCTCGCAACCGGTTGCATTGCATCGTTCTGCATCGTCCTCTCCAATGAAACCGGCGGTTCAAAGAGGTCGTTTGCGCTTGTCTCAATCATCAGCGTAGCGCTCTTCATAGTCGCGCTCCTGCCCGGAGCGGCGGTCAGCGGATTCAGAATCGAGGGGCAGCGTGTCGTGCCCGTTGAAGGCCTGCTGCGCATCCCCGTCTATGCCGCAGAAGCTCTCTTGTTCTCGTATGGCTGGGTATACCTGTGGAGAGGTTACAAGAAGACTCCATTCGATGACGAGAGACGAAAGCTGAAACTCCTTTCGATGGGGATTCTCACGCCTGCTTTCACCATTATTGGCGTTAACTCCATACTTCCGCATTTCCTCATGGACTCGCCCGCTTTGGCATCAGTGGGTCCTCTATCAACCGTTTTCTTCATGGTGCTTGCCGGGTATGCCATATCCCGATACGGCTTTTTCACGGAACTTGACCCCGGCTTGGAGGACCTGTTCAACAGCATACTGGTGGGCATCTGCGTAGCTCGAGCCGATGGCCGCATCTTCAGGCATAATCAGAGGCTCGTCGAAATTCTGGGCTATGAAGGAGAACTTGTGGGCCGCACCGTCGATGAGCTTGCCGACTTCCTGAGGCCGCACATGAACGAAGAAATCCAATCGATCTGTCGCTGGCTCAAGAGCGGACAAACCGCCCCATTTCAAGTCACCGTATCAGCCTCAGATGGCAAAACGCTGGAAGTAACCGCAAACCATCTGACCGATAGACGAGGACAGTCTGCGGGCCACGTTTTCCTTTTCAGCGATGTCACCGCGCGCGTGTGCGCCGAGGAAGCGTTGAGGGAGAGTGAGGAGAAAGCGCGCGCACTCCTGAATGCACCCGCTGATTCAGCCATCTTGATAGATACCGAGGGAACAATTCTGGCTATCAACGAGACATCGGCTCAGCGGCTTGGAAAAAGCATTGAAGAACTCATTGGTCTGAATGCCTTTTTATTGTTTCCGCCCATTCTCGCCAAATCGAGAAGAGCTCGCGCTCAGGAAGTCATTCAAAGCGGAAAACCTCTCCGGTACGAGGACAGACGCGGCGAAACCGTTTTCGATAACACCATCTATCCGCTCTTCGATAAGCATGGAAACGTTGCCAAGCTCGCAGTTTACGCCAGAGATATCACTGAGCAAAAGGCCGTGTACGAAACCCTGCGGCAGAGCGAAGAGCGTTTCCGAGCCCTCATTGAGAATGCGTTGGACGCAGTTGCAGTCATTCGCGCCGATGCGGTAGTACTTTATGAAAGTCCTTCATCTGAACGAGTAATCGGATACAAGCCGGAGGAGTTGATCGGTACGAATATCTTTGAAATCGTACATCCAAAGCACAGGGAAAGGGTCATCAACGAATTCAGTCAGGCACTGCAAAATCCGGAACAGGTCAGGCTCGAGGAGTTTCCTTATAGACATAAGGACGGCTCGTGGCGCATATGCGAAGTCTCAGCCAAGAAACTCCCAAACGAGGAGAGCGTGGTCATCAACTACCGTGATATAACCGAGCGCAAGAAGGCGGCAGAGGCTCTGCAAGAGAGCGAAAAACGGTACCGCATGCTTGCCGAGAATGTCACCGACATGATTTGGACCATGGACCTCAAGAGTATGCGGTTCACCTACATCAGCCCATCGGTCACATCCCTTCGAGGGTACACGGTTGCAGAAGCTATTGGACAAACATTGGACGAAGTCTTGACTCCGGAATCATATGAAATCGCGATGACAACTCTTGTGGAAGGGCTTACCTCAGAGAACGATGGGAAAAGCGAGCTTACCACATCGCGCACGATCGAGCTGGAGCACTTCTGCAAAGACGGCTCCACTGTCTGGACTGAAGTCACCTCAACCTTCCTGCGTGACCCGGAAGGAAAACCTCTTGAGATTCTCGGAATCACGCGCGACATCACCTCTCGACGGAGAAGGCTCGAGAGGCTCCAGGCGATGTCGCTCGTTGACGAGCTTACCGGCCTGTACAACCGGCGCGGCTTCTTCGCGCTCGCACAGCAACAACTGAAAGTGGCCTACCGGACATACAGGGGAATGGCGGTTCTTTTCATCGACTTTGATAATTTGAAGGAAATTAATGATACCTGGGGCCACCAGGAAGGGAATACGGCACTCATTGAAACTGCGAATGTCCTCAAGGAATCGTTTCGCGAGTCGGATATCATTGCTCGTATCGGCGGCGATGAGTTCGCGATCATGGCATTAGAAGTTCCCATGGACAGTGTCGAAATCCTCATTGGCCGCATGAAAGAGAAAATAGGGCTTCGCAACGCGACGACCGACAAACGCTTCGACATCGCGGTGAGCGTGGGCGTGACGAGGTTCAATCCCCGATTCCCGTGCACCATTGACGACTTGCTGATGGAAGCCGACAAGCTGATGTACGAAGAAAAACGCCGCAAGAAGGAATTCAAGCAGGCCCACCCTTCCGCCGCAGTTGAATCCCAAAAGGGCGAATGAGTCTGTCCCGCAATTGCGTATCCAATACTGGGCCGCGGCGCACCGTGCCCCTATAGTGTTAAAGATCAGCGGTTTTTTTGTAGGGGCGCACGTGCGCCCCCGGCAATCGCGATTACAAGACAGATTCGAATAAGGGATTCACTCCTTCTCAAAAGCGAGCCACCGTTTCCGTCATTGCGAACAAGGGTCTCAGACCCGCGCGACCGAAGCAATCTCATTGGGAGAATTAAAGATATACACTCAGAGATTGCTTCGCTCGGGCCTGTGGCCGTCCGCTCGCAATGACAGGCTGAATGCCTCTTTCACACGTCACCCGCCAGCCCTCAATCCAGAATTGAATCGCGCACGAAGCTCTGCTACAATTCACTTACCCAGTTGCCTGGTCAGCTATGTTTTGTCGGTTTCTGTAGGACCGCAGCATGCTGCGGCCTGCAGAAACTCGTGGATTCGGCATCGTATTCAATTGCCTCATGTAGGGGCGACCCGGCCGGTCGCCCCTACAGGTGCCACAGCATTCTTGAAACCCATACGTAACTGACAGCACCGAAAAGGAGACATGGTCACATGAAAACCCTCACCTTCGAGAAAGACGGCCACATAGGAATTATCACGCTGAATCGCCCAAATCGTCTGAACGCTCTTTCGCAAACGATGGTCAGAGAACTGCACGTTCTGTTCAACACCCTTGACGAAGACCTCGACGCGCGCGTGCTCATCCTCACCGGCGCGGGACGCGGTTTCTGCGCGGGCGCCGACCTCCGCGGCGGCGACGGCGAAGGAGCATGGGATGAGCGCCTCGGCCCGATACAGTCGCAGTATCGCCTCCAGCAAGGGTATGCGGCGCTCATTCTGCGGCTCCGCCAGATTCCGCAACCCATCATAGCGGCAGTGAACGGGCCGGCTGCCGGCGGCGGCTTCTGTCTCGCGCTCGCCTCGGATGTGAGGTATGCCTCCGAATCGGCCCGGTTCAACTGCGCATTCATCAAGCTCGGGCTCTCGGCCGGCGAGATGGGCTCGTCCTATTTTCTTCCACGCATCGTCGGCGCGTCCCATGCGGCCGAGCTCATGTATACGGGCCGCATCATCGACGCAAAGACGGCGCTCGAGATAGGCCTTGTCTCCAAAGTCGTGCCCGACGGTGAAGTCCTACCGGCGGCGAAAGAGCTTGCGCGCGAAATGCTTTCGAATGCGCCGCTTGCGCTCCGCATGACCAAGGAAGTATATAATTTCGGCCTCTGCGCGCCCAGCCTCGAAAATCAAATACACATGGAGAACCGCACACAGGTCGTCAACTTCTTTACCGACGACTTCCGCGAAGGCGCAATGTCGTTCCTCGAGAAGCGACCTCCCCAATATGGCGACAAATAGGGAGGCTCCTGAGACACCGATGCCTTTAGCCATTGGCCCACTTATCACGGGCGTTGGCCACATCTGCGCAGAAAAATAACTCTTCCATAGCTCAAGAACTGGCCGAAGGTGGTGTCTTCACAAAGTGAGTTTGTCTTGATGGACTATGCGGCGATGTGTTTCCGGGGGTCCTTCTGCAATATCGAGAAGCATACCGGGCAACAGGCATAAAAGGTTTTGCCCTCGTATTCCTTCTTGAAACACATTTCATCTTCCGCTATGGGTTTCGCGCAAACTTGACAGTTTCTTTCCGTCGTCATTTTATGTCACCTCCTGCGGACTGTTCGTTCAAGCACTCACTGGGAAAGAACAGATATCTGGCTCTTTGAGACTGTACAATAATTCAAATCATTCTTGTAGGGGCGGCCCCGCGCGGCCGTCCGGGCGTCCGCATGGGGGCGCTCCTACAATTGCGGGACAGTCTCCTTTCCCGTCTTGAACAATTTCAAGATATCAAGCCAAAGGTCTTCTTCGTCGAGTATTCGCAAGCCCGATTTCCGGATATTGTGCGCGTGGTCGCGATTGATATTTGCGCCCATCATGCGGACGACCACAGGATTCAGAATATCCATGATTTTCCCGATTACGCGATGGTTGCTCCGTCCATGCTCGAGGTGCAGTCCCATTCCGCCCGGCTTCAACACTCGATTGATTTCCCGAAATCCTTGAACCGGGTCGGTGACGGAACAGAACACGCACGACGTTACCACTATGTCGAACGAGTTATCGGGAAAATCAAGCGACTGAACGTCGGCGACCTTGAGGGTCAGTTTTCCGGGGAAATCCTTGGACCGCGCCTCGGCTCGCGCAAGCATTTTCGGACTGATGTCTATCCCGACAAGTTCTACTCCCTCCGGATAATGGCTCAGACTCTTACCCGTGCCAATGCCGACCTCCAGGACCGTTCCTTTGGCTTGCCTGATCATCTCATGCTTTCTCTTCGCGAGCATGTGTCCGAACAAAGAGTCCTGGAAGTCGAAACACCATGCGTTTCGGTCATACCGCATCTTTGCGGGGTCTTCCTTACGCTTCGGATTTGACCTGAGAGAACCCGATATATTCATGACAAAAGCACCTCTTTCTTACGTCTCGTTCGAAACTGCCCCGTAATTCTGTAGGTGCGAATTTATTCGCATGTGCATGGCGAAAACAGTCCGGAAAACCCATGCGAATGAATTCGCACCTACAGATGCAGACGCAGGTTTTGAAATGCAGGACAGTCGTTCCTCTTCTCTTAGAGGGAGCTTTTCGCCTATGCTCACCAGCCTGAGAGCGGGCATAGTCCCACTCTTGCGGGACTATGCCACATCCCCCATTCGGATAAGGGAGGAGGAGAGCCTGCAAAACATTCTTCAGCCATTTCACTAATCAATCTTTCTCGCGCACCTGGCCATTGAGCGGCCATAATACGGGTTGCCCGGATCGTCACTCTCTTGCAGCCATATCTTTTTGGCCATGTCACAAGCGAAAGCGTGAACGTCGTCGGATGACATACCGCTCATTTTCCGGTAGTCGTACATCTGCGTACTCAGCTTGCCGAACTCGACGCGCGCGGATTCGATGTCTGTCTTCTTGGCGAGCTCTCGCGCGGTAGCGGCAATTTCAGCCTCCAGAGCACGTTGATCCTTCTCCCGTGATTCGTCTGTGCCCGTCGCTGAACCATTGGCACTGGAATCTTCTATCGCTTCCGCAAGCGCGTTCGCGCTCGTGGATACATCCTTGAGCGAATCCTGTGCAAGCGAAGCCCGAATTTCGAAGTAGTTCTCGAATACGGGGTCCATTGCCGTAGGTTCGTGGCCTGTTCCGCCGTCGTTCTCATGGCTTGATTGCGCGCCGTGTTGAAGGCCTGCTTCGGCGCCATGCTGGGAGCTATGGCTGCCGGAATGCCCGCCGCCACAGTCCATGCCCCACGCCGTAACCGGCAGTGCTATGCCTACGCACACAATGAGCCCTCTCACCAACGTTCGAATGCTTTGCATCGCTTGCTCCTCCTTTTTCCCCTCTGCCCCGATTCTTTGTAATCACGCTCGAATCTTCATGGTAACTCTTCACAATCGAATCTGCGGGTCTCAGCACCTGTTTTTGTAGGGGCGAACCTCGTGTTCGCCCGTGCCGGGTGTATCATTCATTTGGGCGAACACGAGGTTCGCCCCTACAAAAGGGAACCGACCCGGAAGCGTCGCCATGTTCGATTATGAAGAACCTAAGAGTTCCCTCTCTTTTCGCCTGTAGCTATATACGCGAAGCCAGCATACAGTTCCTCGAAGGATGTCCTCGTGAGATATTTCTCAATGGATTCCCAAGGATGACGGTTCGCCAAATCCCTTGTCACGCCGAACGGACTCGTAATGAAGATGCCCAGCGGCGCGAGCCATGCGAGCCGGTTTGAGGGCAATTTGAAATCCAGCACCACCCAGCGTTTCCCGGGCGAAAGGGCATCCACCCCGTTCTTGATAACCTGATCGAATTCCGGCACCAACGTAAGCGCAAAAGTCGAAATGATGCCGTCCACGCCGTCGGGGAAATGAAACGAAGCGGCGTCACTCTGTACCAGCTCGACATTTGACCACTTATTCTCGGCCACTCGTCTTCCCGCCTGGGCCAGCATCGCATCCGTCAAGTCAACGCCGATTATCCTGCCTCTGATGCCGACGGCCTGCTGAAGCAGCGGAAAATTCAGGCCCGTGCCGCAACCTATCTCAACAACGGTATCCCCAGGTTTCAGGTTGAGTCGCTTGACCGCCAGTTTCCGGTACGCCTGCTCCCTGAATCCAATCAGGTAATACAGATTTGCCGTGAAGTTGTAGCGTTTTGCTCTCCTGTTGTAGAGATGAATGATGTCGGTTGTAGTCGGAATCGCCATTTTTTGTCTCCTTGAGTGAGTCTATCGAGGACCGTGCTCCAAATATCGTGGCAAATCAGCATGGGAAGTTGCCCGGGTAATACGTGTAGCCGTCATAAAAGAGTGGCCCGCCGGGATAACAGTCGTCTTTGTACACGGTTTCCACGAAAGGACCCTCATCCGTGTTGACCCGGCTGTCCTGATACGTGACGGATACCAGCTCCAGCACCGTACCGGATTCGTCGGTTTTCAGCTTGCCGGTGAGCGTCAC
>QZKI01000038.1 GCA_003598055.1 Candidatus Abyssobacteria bacterium SURF_17
TTCAATTCTCCCAATGAGATTGCTTCGGTCGCGTTGCTCCCTCGCAATGACGAAACGTCCACTTCCGTATTGTGTCCCCGGAAGGCACTGTGCTGTGGTCTTTGGTTGCGGCTATGCTGGACTGTGAATCCGTCCCACGATTTACGGGCGCTTCGCGCCGTAGAATCGGGACTGTCCCCGAAGCTCAAATGTAAGGAAGCGTTGGAGACATTATACTAATATGGACGCTGCGTGTTTGAGGTAGAACCCTTGCTTATGTGGTACCTGATTTATCTTTACGTCTTCATAGTCTCGCTTGTGCTTTCGCTTGTGCTCACGAGAGCTATGATTTTTCTTTCGCACCGGTTTGGCGTATATGATCTTCCCAACGGGCGCAAGGACCACGAGCGACCCATTCCGTATTTGGGCGGCGTCGCAATCTACCTATCATTCCTGATTACGATTGGAGGGCACATGTGGGCTCTTCACGAGTTCAGGGATACGGTCGGCATTGTCGCACGCATTGCCGCTCACGTGCACTATACGGCGGCGCTTGGCGAGAAGCCTGCGGTTCTCCGGGCATTGGGCATCGTGCTTGGAGGGACCTTGATTTTCGTGGTGGGACTCATTGACGATATGCACAGTCTCCGCCCGCGCATAAAGCTGGCGGCACAGATTATCGCTGCGGTTATCATTGTGTCGTTTGGAGTCCGCTTGGAACTGTTCATCCCTTACAGGGTTGTAACCTGGGTCGTTACTATTCTGTGGGTCGTATTAATCGTCAATGCATTCAACTTTCTGGATAACATGGATGGGCTGTGCGCTGGCGTGGCGTTGATTGCGGTGCTTATTTTCTTCTTTGTAGTTTCTCCGCTGAAACAAACGCTTACAGCAGTCACACTCCTCGCGATGGGGGGAACACTCCTCGGGTTCCTTGTCTACAACTTTAATCCCGCAAGAATATTCATGGGGGACGCGGGTGCGATGTTCGTCGGCTTTGTGATTGCGGCCCTGACCGTGGCGAGCAGTTTCTACATGCGGGACCACATGAGCCCGTGGGGGTTGCTTATGCCTGTCTTCATTTTGGGCGTCCCAATCTTTGACACCGTTGGAGTCGTCTACTTGCGGTGGCGCGCCGGGTTGCCGATTTATATGGGAGACAACCGCCATTTCTCGCATCGTCTCGTTCATCTCGGCATGAGCAAGCGAGACGCCGTCATCTTCATCTACCTGGTTTCATTTGCCGTCGGACTCGGTGCGACATTATTGCGTTACATGGGACTGCTGGGAACAGTCACGTTGTTCGTGCAGGCGCTCGGCATATTCGCGATCATCATTATTCTCATGATTGCTGACCGCGAGAAGAGAATACGGGAACAGTCGGGCGAGCGGGAATGACGCGGAAAAAGAAAAGGAAACTCGAAAAGCGCGAGGCGGTCCCTCTGGTTCGCGACTATATCTATGAATGGTCGGACCATCTGATCTTTGCGGGAACACTCCTCATCCTGTTTTTCCGGCCTTTTCTGTCCGGCCGAACATATCCACAGTACAACCATTTCTTTCATATGGGCGTCGCCATATTAGCCATTCTCTGGACGGTGAAATGTTGGAGAAAGGGCCGGCTGGAGTTGGAGAGCCGCCTTACAACCGGTTTCCTTCTTGCCTTTGTGCTTATCTGTTCGTTCACGTTTTTTACATCAATCAACAGGGGCGCCACACTTCGATACATGTATGAGATACTAAGTTACACCCTCCTCTTTGGCGTGATTGCAAACAACTTTCGTGAAGAGTCTTCTATAAAAGGCGTGGTCGCCGCCATGTTGGCCTCCGCATTTCTGGTCAACGTATACGGTATTGTTCAACGCTATTACACTCTGGAGATGACGCGTCGTACCGTTGAGATGGCGATGGCTTCCGGCAATGAAGAGTTGCTGCTGGGCGTTCCGCTCGGGTTCGGAATCTTGCACCGACTTGAATCGATGCGGGTGTTCTCGACGTTTCTTCATCCCAACTCATATGCGTTGTTTCTCGGCATCGTCACCAGTCTCAGTCTCGGTTGGATTTGGAGCATGCACGCTGACATGAGGCAGTTCCTTCGAGCGTTTTTCAGGGATCCGATGAGTCTGAACGTGAAAACGCCGACTTTTCTGAGGTCGTTGTGGGGCTTGTTGATACCCCCCCTAATACTGCTGTTCGCTGTGTCATGCGTGCTGATTCCATGGGACTTATGGCTTACGTATTCACGCGGCGGGTGGGTAACTGCGGGTGTCGTTGTTCTGGTATTTGTGATGATCAGGTTCTGGAGGAGGAAGCCCCAGCCTGCACATCAGGTTATCGCTCTTGTGGCCGTCGGGGTGCTAATTGGCGTTGCCCTCATGTCTGTCCATGCGGTAGCGGCCGATCAGGTTCCGGTGCGCGATGTCTCATTCATTCAGAGGATCAAGGATTCGCTGACCGTGCTCCAGCGTTTTTCATACTGGCGAACTACACTGGCCATGATACGCGATAACGTGTGGCTGGGCGTAGGGTGGGGAACATACGAACACGCATACCCCAGGTACATGGTGCTAGGAAGCTATCCGGTAAAACTTGCCCATAACGATTACTTGCAAGTGTGGGCTGAAACGGGCATCATTGGCCTGAATGCGTTTGTAGGATTGTGGCTGGTCTTTCTGTATACGTTTTGGAGAAAAGTCCGGCCCGGCGCCGGTTTTCGCTTTCAAGGCATTACCTGTGGAATAGGAGCAGCCATAATAGGTTTCTTGTCAAATAGCCTTGTTGATTTCGGACTCTATTTGCCCTCCATTGCATATATTGTATTTGGGTTATTGGGTCTCTTGATTGCTGTGCCCGACGAGGGAGAGACCAGAGACAGATTCTCCATCCGTTTCCCTCAGGTTGCCGGTGTCCTTGTTGTCGCGCTGCTCTGCGGTTACCTGTGGATGCTCTATCGGTCGTACACCGGCGTGAATCTTGTCATGACGGCTGAACATGAACGGAATATGGCTTTCCCGACGAAACTCGCAGCGCAGAGGGGCTTCGAAGCGAATCCAGAAATGCAAAGAGCGGTTCTCAGGCGCGGCGTTGTGCTTCTGGAAAAATCGATTGCTTCATTTCCATTGGATTCAACGGCTCACCACATGCTCGGAGATACCTATTTGAGGCTTGGTCATATGGAGAACGCACTACCTCTATTAGAGCGGTCTATCGAGAAGCTTAAGCGAGCTGTTGAATTGAATCCGCTCTCGCCGTATTCATACCAGTCGCTTGCATCTGCGTATTGGGCCGTCGGAAATGCGACCGGAAAGGCAGATTTTTTCCAGAAAGCGCTCTCGGCAGAGGAGCAGGCGGCGCGGAATTTCCCCGTCAATCCGGATTATCAACAGAAGTTGGCGCAAATTTGCACTGCACTCGGGCTTTCGGACGAGGCAGAAAAACATAGGGAATTGGCAAGAGAGCTGCAGAAACATTACAAGGAATTCTGATAGGGGGGAAAAGCATGAGAATACTGGTGGTGCACGGACCAAACTTGCAGCTTCTGGGAAAACGAGAACCCGACATCTATGGAGCCAAAACGCTAAAGCAGATCGACGCCGAAATCCGACAACGGGCAAAGCAACTTGGTGTCGACGTGCGGACATTTCAATCGAATCATGAGGGCGAAATCGTGGATAAAATCGGATCGACTGCGGGTGAGTATGACGCCATCATTATCAATCCCGGCGCATATACTCACACGAGTATCGCCATACGAGATGCCCTTGCGGGCACGGGCATTCCCGCCGTCGAGGTACATCTTTCCAATACGAGCGCGCGCGAAGAATTTCGCCATCGGTCCCTCATAGCTCCCGTCTGCAAGGGGACCATAGCTGGCTTTGGCTCGATTGGGTACGTGCTGGCGCTCGAAGCGCTTGCGAAAGGGGAGTAGCGCGTGAGCGGTCGCGTTGACGCAATCCGGGAAAAGCTCGCGGAGGCGGACGCGGAAGCGTTCATCTGCGCCAGTTATCCGAACTACCGGTTTCTCTCGGGATTTACCGGCTCGCTGGGTGTCGTGATTATCTCGATGAACCGCGCGCTCATCATGAGTGACTTCCGGTATC
The DNA here is from genome assembly GCA_003598055.1 of Candidatus Abyssobacteria bacterium SURF_17. Lineage (GTDB taxonomy): Bacteria > Abyssobacteria > SURF-5 > SURF-5 > SURF-5 > SURF-17. Next base: position 4,080 of record QZKI01000038.1, read on the forward strand.
GAACGCAGATAGCGCAAGAGGTCGCCGGTTTCGATTTTGTCGAAATCAAAGGGCCTCCGGAGGCCACCGTCATCGAGCAGATAGGCGCGTTGAAGATATCGAAGCTTGCCTTTGAATCCGCGCACGTTACGTACCGTCAATATGCCCAACTCAAGGCCGTCGACGCCCTGGAGCTTATCCCGACGGAGAACTGGGTGGAGGATACGCGAGCGATTAAGGATAGAGCTGAAATCCTCCTGTTGGAGAGAGCGGCTTCGATAGCCGAGGCGGCTCTCGAACTGGTTTCGCACGAAATTCGGCCCGGGATGACGGAACAGGAGGTGGCAAATCGTATCAATGCGCTGCTCCGCTCAAACGGAGCAAGGAAGGAGGCATTCGACCTCATCGTTGCTTCGGGACCCCGTTCAGCAATGCCTCATGGAGCTTCCTCCGACCGAGCCATTCAGGTCGGCGAGCCCATTGTGATAGACATCGGAGCTCAGTTCGAGGGTTATCACTCCGACTTGACAAGGACGATATGGTTGGATAGAATTGATTCACCGCAAATTGCCGAGGTCTATGAAATTGTGGAGGCCGCTCAGGCCAGCGCGATCAGAGCAGTCAAGCCGGACGTGAAGTGCGGTGCAATCGACGCGGTGGCGCGTGATTACATTGCACAAGCTGGGTACGGGGAGTTGTTCGGCCATGGCCTCGGACACGGTGTCGGTTTAGAGGTGCACGAAGCGCCCACCATTTCCCGACTGGGGAAAGGCACTATCAAGCCCGGCATGGTCTTCACGGTTGAGCCGGGCATTTATATTCCTGAGGTCGGCGGCGTTCGGATCGAAGATATGGTAATGGTAACGAGCGATGGCTGTCGCAGGCTGACGCGGTCAGAGCATCATCCCCAAATACCACTATGAGGAAGGGTCGGCAATGCGATTCATAAAGACGACGCTGTTGGTGATTCTTTCAGGCCTCCTGTTTCTTGCGGCGTTCTGTTTGGTTCTTATCGGACTCATGGGGCTCGACCAGGAGTTCACCGCGGTCATGATTCATGCGATTACCAAGGCGAAACCTCCAATGGCGTACGTTGTCGGAGGACTCTTCGTGTTCCTGCTGAGCCTGATTGTCTATAATTTGGCGGGCAGAGACGCTGATTCGTCGGCCACGTTCTCATTCGCAGGCGTACAGGGGCCGATACGGATTTCATTGCGCGCCGTCGAGGACTATATCGAAAAGCACTTCTCGGAGAGGCCGGTGGTCCATAGCGTTCGGAGTCGAGTTGTCACCACACGGGACCGCAAGAGGCTGCGGGTGCGCGCTTTGGTCAGCGTTTCATCCGAGCAGAATCTGAAAGATGCAGGGGAGACCGTTCAGCGGGAGATAGTACGGTGCCTGAAGGAGGGACTCGGTCTGGAGAATGTCGAGACTGTCGTTGTGTCGGTGAACAAAATAATCACGAGGAAGTCTTCACGATTTCCGTCGTCCAAAGCACCCGCCGATGAACTCCCCTGAGACATTCCGTTCCCTCGCCTCCGACACGGAGCGCTGTCGATGCTGACCAAGCGAATCATTCCCTGCCTTGATGTCAAAGATGGCCGGGTTGTCAAAGGAGTCAACTTTGTCGGCTTGCGCGATGCAGGCGACCCCGTCGAAGTAGCGAAACGGTACGACGAAGAGCAGGCTGACGAGCTCGTCTTCCTCGATATTACGGCCTCATATGAGAAGCGGGGAATAATGCTATCCGTTGTAAGCCGGACCGCGGAACAAGTGTTCATGCCGCTTACTGTCGGCGGCGGCATTCGGACCATCGACGACATCCGCGAGCTTCTCCGGGCAGGCGCGGACAAGATATCCATCAACACTGCGGCCGTGAATGATTGGCAGCTCGTCGCACGGTCATCGGAACGGTTCGGCAGCCAATGCATCGTGGTGGCCATAGACGCCAAGCGGCGGGAGGGCGGCTTCGAGGTGTATGTGCACGGCGGTAGGACGCCGACCGGCATGGACGCAATCGAGTGGGCCGAGCGCGTGAATAAGTTGGGAGCCGGCGAAATACTGCTGACAAGCATGGATTACGACGGTACGCAAAAAGGGTATGATATCGAGCTCACACAGGCGATTGCGCGCAACGTATCCATTCCGGTGATAGCATCCGGCGGGGCCGGCACGCTCGAGCATTTATATGAGGCGCTGATACAAGGTGAGGCAGACGCCGTTCTGGCCGCCTCGATCTTTCATTACCGGACGTATACTATCAGGGAGACCAAGGAATATCTCAAATCGCGCGGTGTGTGCGTGCGAGAGGCAGTGGATTTCTCCGATGAATAGTCTCGATGAGCTGAAATACGATAAGGACGGCCTTGTGCCCGCCATTGTGCAGGAGAGCAAGACGGGCGAGGTGCTCATGCTGGCATATATGAATCGTGAGGCCCTCGCTTTGACGCTCCGGACTGGGACGACGCATTTCTACAGCCGCTCGCGGAAGAAATTATGGCGCAAGGGAGAAGTGTCGGGTAACACGCAGACGGTGGATGAGGTGCTCGCCGATTGCGATGGCGACACGCTCCTTATACGAGTCAGGCAGAAGGGCGCAGCATGCCACGAAGGATATAGAACCTGTTTTTTCAGGAAGTATGATGGCGCCTCTGGCTGGAAGGTTCTGGGCACGCCTGTTTTTGACCCGAAAGAGGTTTACAAGAAGAAATAGGCGACGCTGTTTGGAAGAAGAGGGGCATGTACACACCAACGTGGGAAGAGTTCAAGCAGAAAGCTAGTCAGGGGAATCTCATCCCTGTGTATCGGAAAGTGCTCGCCGACCTTGAGACCCCCGTATCGGCATTTCTGAAAATAGACGCGGGCGACTATTCGTTCTTGCTCGAGAGCGTTGAGGGTGGCGACCGGATTGCGCAATACTCGTTTCTGGGGTCAAATCCTTCCATCATCTTCCAGTCAAAGGGAAACGTTGTCACCGTCATTGAAAATGGGGTCCTGACAACGAGACAGGCTGATGAGCCGCTCGAGTGCCTGAAACAATTGATGCAACAGTTCAAGCCAGTTGCGGTCGAGGGTGTCCCGCGCTTCTTCGGCGGAGCCGTGGGATATGTCGGCTATGATGCGGCGCGTTTCTTCGAGAAGCTGCCTGATGACACGTATGACGACATTGGCCTGCCGGACACCTTTTTCGTGATTACAGACAAGATTCTCATCTTCGACCACGTCAATCACACCATCATGGTGGTGTGCAACGCGAAGATAGAGGATGACCCTGAGGCCGCTTACCGTGAGGCGACGAGGCAGATAGATGCGATGGTGGAAGCTCTGCAACGCCCGTTGAGCTATCCGAAGTATCGGCCGCCGAAATCACCTGCAAAGCTGGAACTCATCTCAAACTTCACCCGCGAGGAGTTTGAAGAGATCGTTAAGGCGTCGAAGGAATATATTCGGGCGGGTGACATATTCCAGGTCGTTTTGTCGCAGCGATTCTCGACAAAGGTAACGGCTCCGGCGTTCGATATTTACCGCGCGCTCAGGTCAGTGAATCCGTCGCCGTACATGTTCTACCTGAAATTCGGCTCGCTCAAGCTCGTAGGCGCGTCACCCGAGTTGCTGGTGCGGGTCGAGGAAGGCGTCATTGACCTGCGACCTATCGCGGGCACGCGACCTCGCGCGCTCAAGGAGTTCGACGATGCTGAGCTCGAACGGGACCTGCTGTCTGATGAAAAGGAGCGTGCGGAACACATCATGCTCGTTGATTTGGGGCGCAATGATGTGGGTCGCGTGGCAAAGCTCGGTTCGGTTCACGTGACCGAGCTGATGGTTGTCGAGAAGTATTCACACGTAATGCATATCGTCTCCAACGTCAGAGGAACGCTCGACGAGAAGCGCGATTGTTTCGATGTGTTGCGCGCAACGTTTCCCGCGGGCACGCTCACCGGCGCGCCCAAGATACGGGCTATGGAGATAGTCGAGGAACTTGAGCCGCTGAAACGCGGCCCGTATGGCGGCACGATGGGATACTTTAGCTTCTCCGGGAATCTTGACACCTGCATCATCATTCGAACGCTCATCATCAAGGACGATATGGCATATGTGCAGGCAGGCGCCGGCATCGTTGCGGATTCGGAACCGACGAACGAATACTACGAAACCCTCAACAAGGCGCTGGCCGTGGTAAAGGCAATAGAGATAGCGGAGGCGGGACTGTGAAGAGCTTATGTATGACGCATTTATCAAGGCAGCATAGGACAATTCGATGATTCTGATAATTGACAACTACGACTCGTTTACGTATAACCTCGTTCAGTACGTCGGCGTGATCCGGCCCGATCTTGTTGTCCACAGAAATGACAAGATAAACATTGACGAGATAGCCTCGCTCAAGCCCGACCGCATCATAATCTCGCCCGGCCCGTGCACACCGCTGGAAGCCGGCATCTCAAACGATATCATCCGCACTTTCGGCTCGGCCATCCCCATTCTCGGAGTGTGCCTGGGGCATCAGTGCATCGGCTACAGTTATGGCGGAGACGTCGTCCGGGCCGACCGTCTGATGCATGGCAAGACCTCGATGATTTACCACGTGAAGAACGAACTCTTCGCCGATGTTCCGAATCCCTTCGAGGCGACACGATACCATTCCCTCATCGTGAAGAAAGACACCCTGCCGGACTGTCTCGAAATCACGGCCTCAACCAAGGAAGACGAGATAATGGGGCTGAAGCACAAGGAATATCCCGTTTATGGCGTGCAGTTCCATCCCGAAAGCATCCTCACTCGTGAGGGACCAAAGATTCTCAACAACTTCCTGGGGATTCGCTGGCCGCGATGAGGGGCTTGGGGCGGTTCCGTTCATCGTCACTTTCCGTACGGAATCCGGCTCGGCCGGTGATGGCAGGCGTCGGCACACTTGCATTTAACCATCTGCCGGGACAAGATAAATCAAACCACCGAAATGCAGTATGTATTCGCAAGAGCACTCCACAAATAAACCTCACGAAAATCGAGAACGACCTGCGAAAGAAAGGGTGATTCATGTGCGGTCACGATGGATTCTTGCAATCCTTTCAGTAGTAATTGCTGCCGTTGGCGCATGCGCAACGCTGCCGTTTGGACAGCCCGAAGTCAGGTCTGTACGCCCGAGGATAATGGGCATTGATTTCTCCGGCGTCAGCATGGCATTCGACGTCGATGTGTATAATCCGAACCCTCTTCCGATCATGTCTCCGCGCCTGAAGTATGCGCTCAACGTTGAGGGATCACGATTCTTCGACGCGGAAACAACTTCATCCATAAACCTGCCTGCAGGAAAGGCGGGCATGGTTACGTTCCCGGTACGAGTCTCATACTCCGACCTATGGCGCACGTACCAGAAACTCGCGAATGCGCCGGAAGCAAACTACACCCTTGACGGCGCATTCGTTTTCCCCATTCGTGGACGCTCGCTGCAATTGCCTTTCTCACACGGAGGGACATTTCCGATTCTCAGGCCGCCGACATTCTCGGATATCAAGGTGCGGGTTGGCGAAATGTCCCTTGCAGACGCACGTATTGACGTGGACGCCGCGATGAAGAACCCGAATGTTTTCCCGTTGGGCATTAAAGACCTTGGATACGCGCTCAAGCTTGGGAACGTTCAACTCGGCGACCTTACGGCGCGGACAGACGAAATATTGAATGCCGGCGAAAAAGGGCAATTGTCACTCTCCGGTAAGGTTTCAGCCTTTAGCGCGGTCGTCAACCTCATCCGAGGCGGCGCAATCGGCGGAGCGGCCATTCTCCCCGAGGGCTCCATCGAGACGCCTTACGGAGCGGTCAGACTGCCAAAGTGAACTCAAGAATTTGTGGGCATCGTCTTTTCTCTGAACGGAATACTGACGACCCCTAAAGTAGTGTATATGGGGAATGGATGAGCAAATGCCTGTTTCGTTTGGCGGTGTGATAACTTCCTTGGGCTTCTGGCGTGAGTGCTGCCGTACAGGTTTTCAGTGGTTTCGTCGGCCACAGCCTCCCGACGGTTGAAGGGCGGGATTCTACGCGAGCAGCTTCTCGACTGTTTCGAGCAATTTCTGCTGGTCCACGGGCTTTGCGATGAAGCCTTCGGGCGGGCGTGTATCTTTGCGAGTGGCAAGGAATCGGTAGAACTCTTCCGGGTTTCCCCCCAGTCCGGTCACTCCCGTGACCACCACAATGGGTATCGTGCCAAGAGCAGGGTCGTGCCGGGCCTCACGGAAGAACCTGACGCCTGATTTTTCCGGCATCGTGATATCGAGGGTGATAAGGTCGGGCGGCTGAGCCCGTGCCTTTTCGAGCGCTTCATTTCCGTCTTTCGCCATGTCCGCAAGGTATCCATTGTCTTCAAAGAGGGTAGCCAGATAGAGCCTCTCATCGGGTTCGTCGTCAACGACGAGAATTCTCTTGGTCTCATCCTCCATGGCTCCCCCTATTAAAGCGCGTAGGATTCCTCGGGCTGTTCTTGTAGCCGTTTCCGGGGAATCTTCACAAGGAAACGTGTGCCTCTGCCAACCCCTGATTCGAGTTCGATGGTCCCGCCATGAGCAAGGGCAATCTTATTGGAAATGAACAAGCCAAGCCCCGTTCCCGCCACGCCCTTCGAGGAAAAGAAGAGACTGAACGCTTTCTCCCGCGTCTCCTGGTCCATCCCGATGCCGTTGTCCTGTATATCAAACACAACGTGCTCAGGATGCCCCGTGACACCGACGCTGATGTAGTGAGCGTCCTTCTTCTTATCGATCCTGCATGCATCGAGCGAGTTCTCAAGCAGGTTGACAAGGAGCGAGCGAATGGCTTTGGCATCGCCCTCGAATGAGCCTGCGTTGCGGTCAAAAGCACGACGGAACTCAATTCCCTGTTCTTTCGCTTTGAGTTCCATGATGCCGGATACTTCCTCAATTGCAGTGATGGTTGAGATGGGCTCCCAGTCGGGCTCGCGGTCCTTGGCATAATAAAGAATGTCGAGGACCATGCTCCGAATGCGGCAAATGTTGCGCTGCACAATCTCCCACCCCTGTTTAACGCGCTCCGGTTTGTCTCTGTCCATGCCGCTGTTGACCATATAAATGCCGCCGTCGAGGCCGTTCAGCAGTCCCTTGACACCATGCGAGATGGAGCCGATGAGCAGCCCGAGTGAGGTGAGCTGTGATTGGAGCTGGCGTATCTGAGTGATATTGGTGCTCATCTCCATCACGCTTTTGATTTCTCCGTTGCCGTCACGAATGGGCGTCGTGTATACGAGAACGTTTACTCGGTCGCCATTCTTGGAAGTGACGACTTCTTCGCTCTCGTGCACCTGTGCGTCTTGAAACGTTGCTTGAACCGGACACGGAAAACACTCCTCCGTGCGGTGTTTGTATATCTCATAGCATTTGCAGCCGAGGCGGTTCCCAAAATCTTCCTTGAACTGGCGATTGGCCTCGACGATGTTGAGGTCCCTGTCTTGAATCGAAATATAGCAGGGTACCTCTTCGAAAATGAGTCGATAGCGTGTCTGGCTTTCCCTGAGCAAGTTCTGAAGAATCTTGATCTCGGTGATGTCAGTTGACATCTCCAGAACTGAGGTTATCTGACCTGCTTCGTCGCGGATGGGAGTGGTGTACACAATTACCGATACATCTCTGCCGTCAAGGCATTTTACCTGTTCCTCGCTTCCGTGACTCAGACCGTCGCGGAACGTGCGGTCGACAGGGCATACCTCGCATCTCTCCGAGCGATGCTTGTAAACCTGATAGCAGTACCGTCCCGCGAAGTCTCCGAAGTCTCTTTTGAAGCGACGATTAGCATCGATGATTTTGAATTCCCGGTCCTGGATGGTGAGATAGCACGGCATAGCTTCGAAGTATTGTCGGTAAAGAGCTTCCATGGCCGACCTCCCTCGGAGTTGTCGCCCTGGGATTCGGTTCAGCTTTCGTGGTGTGTATGCTCGAGCACCTTCCGAACATTGAGCATGAGATCGTCTTCGCTGACCGGCTTCGTCAGGTAGCCTTCCGGAGGCGGTACCGGCCGGTCGTAAATCAGTCTTCGCAACTCCGGCTTGCCGGTGATAATGCAGACTTTGGTCTGGCTCAATACCGGATCCTTGCGGAGGATTTCGAAGACCTCGCCGCCGTCTCTTCCGGGCATCGAGAGGTCAAGCGTGATGAGGTCTGGTTTTTCTTTTCGGGCCAAATCGAGTGCCTCGTCACCGTCTGTCGCGAGAATCACCTGCGCGCCGTGGTCTGCAAGAACGGTTTCGAAATATGCAAGAGTATCAGGCTCGTCGTCGGCAAGCAGTATCTTGTAACCTTCGAGACCTCCGACCGCTGCCGCATGCCTGCGCTCGGGGATGATGAGGGCGTTGGCCACAAGGTTGACCAGTTGGGTGACCTTCATCCCGAGTTCATAGTGCCTGATAAGGTCGGTCAGCCCATCGACACAGTTGTGACACGAGGTGACAACACACTTCGCGCCGGTGGCCTTCAATTGGGCGGCCTTGACGGCGGCCGATTTCAGCCGCCGAGGCGTGTATTCCGACATCGACATTGCGCCGCCGCCGCCCGTGCAGCAGAAATTCTCGGCGCGGTTTGGATGCATCTCGCGGAAGTCCGTGCACACGAGGTTGAGGAGTTCCCGGGGCTCCTCGGTCATGCCGCAGCTTCGCGCATTGTTGCATGAATCATGGTAGGTCACCGGCTCGGTATTCGTGGTTTTGTCAACTTTGATTCTTCCTTCTTTTATGTAACGCAGCATCGTGATGACCGAACTTTCCATCGCGAACGGGATATCCTTCTGGCCCCAATTCTGGCCTTCGCAGCGTGTTGACCGGTAACCGTGTCCGCATTCGGAGATGACGAGCTTTTTCCCACGCAGATTCTCCGTCGCCTCATAGCACCGCCGCGCGACTGCGCCGCCAAGGTCGTCGTCGCCGTTGAAGAGCCCGAAGTTGGTCATATCCCAGCCCTCGCTGGCCATCGTCCAGTTCTCACCGGCGACGTGGAAAATGAGTGCTGCGTCGGCAATGGTACGCGGGTCATACTTAACCTCGCGCGGATTGATGGAATAAACAACGTCGCAATCCATCTTATCGATCGGGATCTTGATGGCGGGGTCGTTGTGTTCCGCCTGAAGCTCTTCCTCCATCCATGTCAGAGTGTCAATGTAATCCTCTCTGAGGACGCCCATCTGATTGCCGATTTCCCACTGGTCTTTCGCGACGACGGCCACACCCTCGGGCATGACCCCGACCGATACGAGCAGGCCGCGGGCCATACGATTAAAGGTGGCCATGTCCACTCCCATGGGACAATTGATGGAACACCGGCGGCAGTTGGTGCACTTGCCGAACACAGTATCCTTAAGCTCTTCGAGTTCTTGGTCTGTATACAGACTCCTTGCGCTGACCCACCACGGGAACGTTCTGCCGGTCCAGTCAATGTGCGCTTTGAAAAACTTGCGAAGCTTATCTGCCTTGTAGGAAGGCATATATGTCACGTCTCCGGGATTCGCCAACACATAGTGGCACTGGTCGGTGCACATTCCACAGTGGACACAGGCCTCAAGCGACGCCACCACCTGCCGGTTGACTTTCTTGTGAAGACGCTCAATGACTCTCTCGCACTTATAAGATCTTTGCATACCCATTTGAACGCTCCTTCAGTTGGAGGCCTCCGTCACTCACTTTCCCTCTAGCGGTTTTGTGTTTGCGAATAATCTGGATAGCGGTTCGTTTCCCGCGTTGAGCGGCAGGGGATATACGCCTCTGCGGCCCAGAGTCTTGCCCAGGTACCATCTGGTGAAGGGATAGAAAATGTAATGGGAAATCTTGCTGAACGGAACATAGAACAGGAAGAAGGCCGTTAAGAAAAAATATCCGAGCAGCCAGAACTCGGTTTCAGCGCGGTTATTCGGCGCCGCCATGAACGCAAACGCAAGCCATACCGTGAGCAGCGCCACCGAAAAGTAATCGTCCGGCGTGCTGATTGCCCGTATGTAGGGCGAGACTGTCCTGCGGATAAAGCGTCCGAGGCCGATCACGCATCCGAGCCCGAAGAGCACCTGCAACGCAAATATCACAGCCTCGTTTGCGATGAGCTGCGGAAAGTAGGGTATGATGATTGACATTGCGATTGAAGTCCCGACGGCGACGTGGAAGATGCCGAATTGAAGATAGAAAAACGGATGCTGCCGAGTGCTCGGCATGGACCAGGGCATGAAGATGTTGAACAAGGAATACACAGCGCCCTTCTGCGCGGTCGTCCGCGGGTTGCCGGTGGGCGCCTGACGTTCCTTGCCTGCCTTAAAGCTCAGTATCCATTTGACTTTGAAGATGTAAACCAAAGCCATGAACGAAAGCGCGATAATCTGAAGCTTGTCCTCAGCGAATTGGAGCAAAGGACTCGTTGTGTCGAGGTGATAGAGCGCATCCATGTGTGTTTCCCCTCCTTACATGCTTTCCATTTTCTTCCTGAAGGGCACGTAATCCCGATAGTCAATCACACAGATAATCACTTCTTCTAAGCACTCAACGGTCTGGAGGAAAGACTTGATGCAGTCGAGCATCGTGTTGGCGCAGAGGTCGAGCGGAACTCCGTAGAAGCCGGTTCCCATAGGTGGGAAGGCGAGCGTCTTGATTCCGGCCTTGTCGGCAACGGCAAGGGCGGATTGAACGCACTGACGCAGTTTCTTCTCGATGTCCGGTTCCTGAAACTTCGGGCCGCACGCATGAACAATATGCCTGGCCTTCATTTCACCCGCGCCGGTGATGACGGCTCCGCCCATCTTTATTCTGCCGATCGTGTCGAGCTCTTTCTTGACGGACGCGCCGCCGCGCGTCTGGATCGCGGTACCGTAGCCGGAGCCGATTTGGAGGTCCTCGCGAGCATAAAATACAAATGCATCCACCGGCAAGGCTGTGAGGTCACCGTGCTGGAGCCTGACGACTGCGTTGCCCACCTTCTTTTCAATCGGCTCGCACAGCATGCCTGTTGGAGCCACTTGTAACGCCATGGATTACCTCCTTTTCACGTCGAGCGTTTCCTTCTTGGTCGACGCGGCTCATTTGCCGTTTCGCCCGCCAATTCCTTTGCAACTGCCTGACCAATCTTGCCATCGGCCAGTTCGGCCAAGGTGAACGCATTGAAGGCCTCCCTGATGCGTTGATTCAGCATGACATACAACGGGCGGCATTCACACCATTCCACCTGCATGCATGAGTCCTTGTCGTTAACGCAGTGGACGATGTTAATCGGGCCGATAGTGGCCTCGACAATATCGCCCAGCCGAATGCTCTCCGGGGATTTCGCGAGGAGATAACCACCCTCCTTGCCGCTCATACCTTTGACGAGCGAGGCGCTCTTCAGCAGGATAAATAATTGCTCCAGGTAACGTCTGGACACGTTGGTTCTTGACGCAATGTCATTCAGATTGACCGGTTTTCCATTGCCGCCATTGCGGGCAATCTGGATCATTGCTCGCAGTGCATATCGTGCACGTGTATTGAGTTTCATGGTTCAGGTACATCCTTTCATGGATTCGTCGGTAAGGAGGGGAGGTGCCCTGTGCGGACGTGGCAAGGAAGCGACAGGGCCGTAGATTAAGAAGTCGGGGTATGGACGCATAGGCTCATCACCGCTTTGGCTCACCTATACTCCTATATCTACTATCGAATTACTAGGAATTAGGATACCACACACCCTCTTGGCTGTCAAGTGCTTTTTTTGAAACAATGAGCCAGTCGCTTCACCGAAATCCGTACGCTACTGCAGGGCCGTATGCAAAATAAAACTCCCCTGCGGCGCTGGGCCGCAGGGGAGGCTTTCAGTCTACCTTTCTTAAGACTTACACGAGCGAGTATTTTGGGCCGCCGCCACCCTCAGGCGGAGTCCACTTGATATTCGCGTACGGGCACTTGACGTCGCACGTCTTGCAGTGGAGGCAGTTCGAGAAGTTAATCTTCAGGCGGCTCTTGCCCGTTGCCTCGTCCACGTCCTCTTCGTACACGAACGCGGGACAGAATTTCACGCACGAGCGGTTGTATTTCTTCTTGCAGTGCTCTTCGTTGTTGCAGTATTCGAGGTTGATGATCTTGCAGTGGGTCGGCTGTTGTTCCTCGTGGATGGTGCCTGATTGATACACATCCGTCAGCTTATCGAGCGTGAGCGTGCCATCGAATGAGACTTTGTTGACTGCTTCGGGATCCTTTCCCCCGTAATATTCGGCGACGGTTCTTGTTGCCGTAAAATCCTCTTCGGAGGACATCGGGTCTTTGAGGCCCCGGCCGCCGGTAATGTATTGAATTCCTGCGTTGAAGAGGCCGGCGTAGCGTCCGTTGTGGAATCCCTGATGGAAGTTCCTGCACTTCCACATCTCTTCCTTGATATAGCTGTTCTTGACGGCCTCTTCATACTTGCTGAGCTGCGCGTCGGAGAAATCTTTCTTGAGCAACGCCTCGAAGATTGTTTCCGCTGCGAGCATGCCTGATTTCATTGCCAGGTGGATACCCTTGATTCTCATCGTGTTGAAGAGCGCGGCTGAGTCACCAACGAGCATACATCCGGCCGCGGTGAGTTTCGGAACGGAATACCAACCGCCGACGGGCACTGTCTTTGCGCCATATTGCATTATCTTCCCGCCCTGAAGGAGGTCCTTTACCAGGGGGTGGGTCTTGAACAACTGGAAATATCTGTGCGGGTCAACCTGCGGGTCGCGTGCATCGAGGCCGGTCAAGAGACCGACGGACGCCATATTGTCCTTCATGCTGTAAATGAATCCGCCGCCGTACGTCTTGGTGTCGTGAGGATATCCCATGGTGTGGATGACGTGGCCGGGTTTGAGCTTGCCTTCGGCCAGTTGCCATATCTCTTTTACACCGGTGAGATATGTCTGCGGATTGCGTCCCTTGGAGAGGCCGAACTTTTCGATGAGTTGTTTGGTCAAGAAACCGCGCGGCCCCTCGCCGAGCACGGTGACTTTTGCCATGAGGTCGTAGCCCGGCTCAAAGTTCGACTTCTGCTTGCCTTCTGCATCCACTCCTTTGTCACCGGTTCTTACACCT
>QZKI01000127.1 GCA_003598055.1 Candidatus Abyssobacteria bacterium SURF_17
ACAGTTCGGTCCTTATCCGCCGTGGGCGTAGGATACTTGAGGGGAGCTGTCCCTAGTACGAGAGGACCGGGATGGACGCACCTATGGTGTTCCAGTTGTCCCGCCAGGGGCATCGCTGGGTAGCTACGTGCGGAAGGGATAAGCGCTGAAAGCATCTAAGCGCCAAGCCCACCCCAAGATAAGGTATCCCTCCTCGTAAGAGGACTAAAGGCCCCTTGAAGACAACAAGGTTGATAGGCCGGGTGTGTAAGCGGAGTAATCCGTTCAGCTAACCGGTACTAATAGGCCGTGCGGCTTGACCATTTTGGTCTTATCTACCATTGCTCAGGAAGACTCGATACGTTCAACACGCACTCGGGTGGATTTGCCCAGCCTTAGCTCACTTGTTCAGTTTTTTTCCGGCAGCCATAGCGGAGGGGCCACACCTGTTCCCATTCCGAACACAGAAGTTAAGCCCTCCAGCGGCGATGGTACTGCGTGGGTAGCTGCGTGGGAGAGTAGCACGCTGCCGGGAATAGATATATGAAAAGGCCCCAGAAATGGGGCCTTTTTCTATTTACCGCAGCGGCCTGCCTGTCTCGCGCCATATCGAAGTTGCCTTCCCCGAATGAATTGGAGAAGAAATTCATTGACAACTTTACAGGTTGATGCTATAATGCTTAATAACTTGTAGATTTATTATTAACCTATAAAAGAATGGCACGTGGTGATCCCGAGCGCTGTCCCGCCTATCGTATGCCAAAAGCCCTTTGCTCCCGTCCTGGGGGCAATGGAAGGTCGTGGCGTGAGGAGAAAAACTGCCACTTTAGACGGGGTGTCAGCCTTCCTTGCCGCCCACCGACGGATACGTCTTCCTCAGACACAAATGGTGCAAACTGTAAAAGTGCAAAGTGGAGTCGTTATGATGAATCGTTGTGCCCCTAGGATGATAGGAGAAAGTGGTAAGGAACCATGCAGGCTATCCTGAAGCTCATTCTTGAACTGGTCATTTCTCTAACTATTCTGTCAATAATCGTTCTCTTCCTTGCTGCTAGTATACGACGATGGCTGCATGCGAGGAGGTATAGGCAGTTGGATGAACTGAGGGACAACTTTCGCCGTGAGATTCCAGAGTTAATTCGGTCGACAGAAATGGAGCAACTAAAAGCGCAGTTTCAGTATGAGCCTAAATCCCTCGAGTGGATAGCGTTGGAAGAGGTTCTCCTCGAATTAATGAGCGAGGAGGGCTGCAGGGATAAGGGGAGAGAATTCTTCAATGCGCTGGGATACGGGGCGTACTATGAAGATAAGCTCAGGAGGTCCAATATCATCATCAAGGCCTCTGCCATTGACAAATTAGGCAAAATGCAATGTGTCGCTGCGGTTCCCAAGCTCGTCACGGCGCTCGACAGCAACGCCATTGAGATAATATCAGTAACGATACGGTCATTGAGCAAGATCGGCGCTCTCGAGGGGCTCAGGGGTATATTGGAGCGGCTGCCTGACTTATTCCAAAAATCCATGGTGACGAGAAAGACGGTGGAGACATATCTACCGAGCTTCGGCCCAGGCGCCGTGCCAATGCTCATCGAATCGGTTCAAGCCGCGAGCGATCCTGCGATTAAAGCTTCGCTGCTCGAAGTCCTTACACAAATTCGAGGCGTGAGCGCGCTTCCACTGGCCAGGGCATGTCTCCAGGGTGAAGATCCCGAAGTGCGAGCCCGAGCGCTTAAACTCATCGGCACCATCGCACCCGAGCAAGAGGAGTTTGACTGGGATTGTGTGGTGGCGTCGGCCAGAGACCCAGTATGGTTTGTGAGGCTTCGTGCGGCAAAAGCTCTTGGTAACAAGAAATATGAAAAAGCGATCCCAGCCCTCGCAGAGCTTCTCCTTGATGAGAAATGGTTTGTTCGGAACGCTGCGGCCACGGCGCTGACAAGGATGGAGAATGCGCCGCTGGGAGAGTTCCTGAGGGTTCTCAGGTCGTCCGACACGTATGCAAGGGGCAGCGTGTGCGAAGAGATGCAGAAGACGAATTACGTTGATAGATTGATTGAGAATCTCGCCAGCCCCGACAATGTCGTTTATGAACAATCAGGCGAAATCATTGACGTCATGTGCTCGCTCAAGTTCTGCACACCCTTCACAAGATACATCGAGCAGGGGGACAACGAAGAGATAAAAGGCAAGATCCGAAACTTTTTGAAAAGGGAAGTCGAAGTATGACCACATTCCTGGTTGCGTTCGCGGTTGCGTTCAACTATTTCATCGGTATCTACTATGGCATTGTAAACCTCATCTATACGGCATTCTTAGCCACGGCGCTCGGCGCGATTCTCAGACACGTTGAGCGAATCAAATATTCGGCGGCGGGAGACCTGCGGATGTCGCCCGAGACGCCGCCGATTTCTGTCCTTATCCCCGCTTACAATGAGCAAGTGACCATCAACGCGGCGGTCAAGTCGGCGCTTTCGATGAACTACCCTTTTTTCGATGTCATCATCATCAATGATGGCTCGACCGACGGGACGCTGAAAGAACTCATAGACGTATATGACCTCATGAAAATTGACCTTGTCTATAGAGATGTCATCAAGACGAAAGCCGTCCGCGGATTCTACTACAATCCCCAAGTTCCAAACCTCATGGTAATAGACAAAGAAAGGGGCGGGAAAGCCGATGCGCTGAACAGCGGCGTCAATATGTGTCAAAGCCCTTACTTTTGTTCTGTGGATGCGGATTCTGTTCTTGAGAGAGATGCGCTTCTGCGACTGATTTCGCCAGTGCTCGAGAGCACCGTTCCTGTTATCGCATGCGGCGGGGTTGTCAGGACGTTAAATGGGGCTACGATCAAAGACGGGGTGATTGAGAGAATTGGTCTGCCCAAGAGCGTGCTCGCCATGTTTCAAATAGTGGAATATTTGAGGGCATTCTTGTTTGGCCGCGTAGGTCTCGACAGTGTGAATGCCATTCTCATACTTTCAGGCGCATTTTCTCTTTTCAACAAGGCATCTGTAATCGAGGTTGGCGGCTATAGTCTGAACAATGTTACCGAGGACATGGAACTCATTGTGCGTCTCCACAGGCATAATGCCAAGAACCGCAGGCAATACAGGATCAGGTTTATTTCCGACCCCATATGCTGGACGGAAGTGCCCGAGACCTTCAAGATGCTCGGAAGACAGCGCAGGCGGTGGCATCTCGGGCTTCTTCAAAGCATCTTGCAGCACAAGTCTCTGGTGTTCAATCCCGCGTATGGGAGGCTGGGCATGTTCGTGATGCCCTACTACCTGTTCGTGGAAGTGCTCAGCCCCGTTGTCGAGGTGATTGGATATCTTGTAGTAGTCCTCTCCTACCTCATCGGCATCATCAGCGTTGAGTTCTTTTTGTTATTCTTGACACTCGCCATATTTTATGGAACACTTCTCTCGACTGCGGGCGTGTTTCTCGAGGAGTTGACGTACAGGAGATATCCCGAATGGTCTCACATGTTCAAGCTGCTATTGTTCGGTTTCCTCGAAAACTTCGGCTACAGACAACTCAATTCCATCTGGAGGGTTCAGGCAATATTCAAATATGTCGTAGGTCAGAGGGAATGGGAGTATGTCCG
Source organism: Candidatus Abyssobacteria bacterium SURF_17 (assembly GCA_003598055.1). Taxonomy (GTDB): domain Bacteria; phylum Abyssobacteria; class SURF-5; order SURF-5; family SURF-5; genus SURF-17. The sequence continues at coordinate 3,590 of QZKI01000127.1, forward strand.
GAGACGCCGTGAATCTTGATGCTTGAAAGGCGATGCCGGTACCCATGGACTATCTGAAACTCGGTCAGCTTGCGCTTGCAAACGGAGACCATCAGGAAGCCGTCAATATCTTCAGAAGAGCGCTGGAACAGCGGAAGAGCGCTCGTGCTTTTTCCGGCCTTGGGAAAGCCTTCCATGGCCTTGGCGATTATCCAGCAGCCAGATGGGCTTTTTACAAAACGCTTGAACTGGAGCCCGGCCATGAGGAGGCAATCCACCACATTGCGGACATCGAGAACCGCACCAACTACCGCTCACAGTCCGCGCATCAATCTCGCTTTAGAGTTTCCGGAGACCGGCTTGAGTTTCTGGACGGCACGTGGAAGCCTCTTTTTGTCAAGGGGATAAACCTCGGTGTCGGACTTCCCGGATACTTCCCCGGAGAATTCGCAGTGAGAAAAGGGACGTATCTCAAGTGGTTCGAGCAGATGACCCAAGCCGGGATAAATGCAGTGCGGCTCTATACGATTCATCCTCCTTCTTTCTATGAGGCACTGCTCGAATACAATGAATCGGGCAAGAAATTGTTCCTTTTGCAAGGGATATGGGCCGAATTACCGGAAAACGACGATTTCCTGGATGAACGATACCTTGCCGAGCGCGAGTCTGGCAATAAGAACGTTGTGAACGTCATTCACGGCAACGCCGACTTGGCGGAACGGCCAGGATTTGCTCACGGAATCTACGCGCATGATGTTTCCGGCTTTACCATCGGTCTCATTTTCGGGAGAGAATGGGAGAGCTGTGCTGTGAAGGGATTCAACGACAAGATGGATAGGTCGCTGGCGGACTATGAAGGAAGGCTGCTCGATGTCCACGGTGCAACCCCCTTTGAGATATGGACAGCCAGAATGTGCGACTTCCTGCAGCACTACGAAGCGCAAAAGTACGGGAGCCCCGGCCTCGTTTCAATTACCAACTGGCCGACGCTTGACCCGCTTGTGCATCCATCAGAATCCGATTACGAAGCGGAATTGACGATTCAGGGAGTCAAGCTCCGAACCACAGCATGCAACCAGAATGAGGACATGGAGTCGCTCGACGTGGCGAAATTTTCCGCAAAACCGGGAGGAGGCTTCTTCGTCACGTATCATGCGTATCCATACTACCCGGATTTCTTGAACAACGATTATCTCCAGGAGGAGAACACATATCTCGCCTACCTCCACGCGCTGAAGAAGCATCACGAAGGCCAACCGCTGCTCATAGCGGAATTCGGAGTACCGAGTTGTCGCGAGGTCAGTCACTGGCACAGAGACGGGTGGCATCAAGGCGGCCACAACGAGGCTGAGCAGGGAAGAATCAATGGAATACTCATGAAGGCAATGCATCAGGCAGGCATGGCGGGCGGCGTCCTCTTCCACTGGTTCGACGAATGGTACAAGCGAAACTGGGTGTTCTTCCCCTACGAGATACCCGCAGACAGGAATCCATTTTGGTTCAACCTACAGGATGCCGAACAGAACTATGGATTGCTGGCCGCTTATCCCGGCTATCCGGCAAAACACGTAAGCCTTGCTGGCCGTTTGAAAGATTGGCGAGATGCCGTGACGCTCTATGGGAAGGACACCGACTCGATGGCATTCCGCTTTAATGATGGCTCCGATGATGTCCGGGCGCTCTCACGCCTGCTTGTCAAGCACGACGAAGGATTCTTGTATATGCTCCTCGAAGCAAAGGGCGACATTGACTTTGCGACAGCCAATTACATGATAGGGTTGGATACGTGCAACAACCAAGCAGGCGAATTTCTGCTCCCCTTCAAAACGAATCTCCGAAGTCCTGTGGGAATGAAATTCCTGATTCATCTTGCGGGCAAGGAGAGGAGCCGAATATTGGTGTGCAAGCGCTATGATAAGTATCTCAATGTGGAGAAAGGCGAAATCAACCCCGGCTCATCCGACCACGGCGCATGGGTGACTATGCACAACAAGACGAATGCCCGGCGGATAAGCAAAGACGGCACGCGCTTTTTCCCCGCGCGTGTGTTCTCCATGAGCAATCTGCGCTTTGGAAGCTTGGAGAGGGAAAACCCGGATTGCGACTCGCTCGCGGATTTCCATGTCAGCGGGAACATCATCGAGTTGCGGATTCCCTGGGGACTGATAAATTTCACTGATCCGAGCTCGCGAACGGTATTGTGGAAAGACGCGAACGGCATGACTCGAAAGACCGACGGCATTAGGCTTCTGGCTGTCTCGTACAAGCCTCGTGAAGGGACCGTCTGCGCCATGGCCACGGGGATGAAGCACAACGTCACAGACCATCTGCCCCGGCAGATTGAAACAGCCGAACATATGAAGGTATATTCATGGGACACATGGGAAACGCCCATCTATCACTTGTATTTGAAAGAGAGCTACTACGCATTCAAACAGGTGCTCGCGGACATTCCGGAAACCATATGAAGACCGAGGTCACAAGACGGGATTTTCTGAAAACGTGTGGCGCCGCCGCTGTTCTGCTCACGTCATTTCCAAGGTATGGTTACGCAGCAGCGACGAAAGTGCCGGTACTGTTATATCACGACATATCGGACCAGTTCTCGGATGCCTACACAATATCTCCTGCATTGTTCGCGGCCCAAATGGAATGGCTTTATGCGAACGGGTTTCGCGCCCTGTCGCTGCACGACGTCGACTTCTCAAAGCAGGAAGGCAGGGAGAACGTGGTAGTTATCACCTTCGATGACGGCTACGCATCGTTCATGGAATATGCCTTCCCCTTTCTCTCCGAATATGGATTTAAGGCCACGATAAACATTATTGGGAAATATGTGGGGACATTTCTCCATTACGGCGGAAACAGGCCGATGCTCAGTTGGGATGAATACCGCTATCTCAACGCAAGCGGTCTCATCGACCTCGGCTGCCACACACAAGAACTCCACACGAGCGGGGGAGTCACCAATTTTCCTAAAAACGCACTCAAGGAGGACTTGCGCGTCTTCATCGAGGGTTTTCATGCGGAAATCGGCAGCGATGTTGATATACTGGCATGGCCCTACGGAGCATATGACAAGAAGAGCATGAGGGTTGCGGAGGAAGCGGGATTCACCTATCTCCTCACGTCACGTGAAGAGCGCATGTCCGAAGATACACGTAGCAACGAAATTCCGCGGCTCAACATCAATGAGCAACTTGACCTGGTTTCGTTCGAGCAATACATAGGTGGACTATGACAAAGAGAAACGTTCTGCGGGTCTTTGTGATTGCCGTAAGCCTTGCTGTCTCCACTCTGTTTTCATCCTTTGCGTATGCTCAGGAAGAAGCGTTCGACCTGACCGTCGAGAATTATAAGAAAGCAATTGAGGAGGCAACGGACAGCGCAGAAAAAGCGCGGCTCCATAAGGAACTAGGCGAAGTCTTCGTGTCGACCGACGACCTTAAGAGCGCGGCGCAGGAATACCTCGATGCGCTCTCGCTTTACGACGGGTTCTCTCCGGAGGAGCGGGTACGCATGGCCGTCTATATCCTGTGGGCGGAACGATACGATGATGGTATCAGTGTTCTGCGCTCGATTCTGGCGGAGGATCCCGATTTTCTCGAAGCCCGCATCCAACTTGCTAAAGGCCTCTCGTGGTCGGGGAGATACTCGGAGGCGATTGCCGAGGCCGACGCCGTCCTCGAGAAGTTTCCCAATAACAGGGATGCACTCCTCATAAAGGCGAATGCTTTGAACTGGCAGGGGAAACCGGAAGAGGCAATCCCCATCTACGAAAAACTTCTTAAGGAAGAAGAAGAGTTTGACGCACGCCTCGGATTGGCAAACGCATATCTTTCTTTGGGCAAAACCGATGCAGCGCTGGAGAGCAGCAAGCTCTTGCAGCCTCGATATGCTTATCAGGAGCGTGCGCTGACCAGGCTGAACACCGCGCTACGAAGGGGAACGCAGCCCAGCTTTGACGCGCTGTTCACCCATTACGATGATTCCGACGGAAATCTGGTGGACAAGTATTCGGTCGCTTACGGGTTCTGGATGTACGGCCTTAGGGCCGACCTGAAGTACATCCACACGGAAGCGCGCGATGGTGATTTCGACAATAGCGCTGACGAAGCGACGATTTCACTCTATGCGAAGCCCACGGAGTCAGTCGGCATCGGCGGCGGAGTCGGATACGGACAGGCCAACGATGGCGATACCGACGGGTTCTTCACGTGGAGCGCACGGACGGACGTGGATGTGCTCAATGGGACATTGGGAGTCAGCATATCAAGAAACCTCTTCAGCGAAACCTCTGAACTCATCGAAAACAACATTCGGACGACAACTTTCGATATTAACCTGTCGCAAAACCTGACTGACAGATGGTTCACGGCCGTTGGTTACGCATACACGGATTATTCGGATGGCAACCACTCCAACCTGGCTCGGTTCCTGCTGCGTTACGCTATTCATCCCGGCAACCCCGCAATAAATGTGGGATACAGATTCAGGTATATTGATTTTGCGAGTCAGACCGGCGAGGGATATTTCGACCCGAATGACCTCATATCGAATCAGGTTTTTGTTTCCTTTTACTATGAAAACGAGAAAATCTTCCTCTTTGCCCAACCATATTTCGGGCACAAATCGTTTAGAAGATTTGGCAATGATAACGACGATATTGTGGCTGGAGGATACGGTTCGGTCGGGATTAAATTGACAGAGAACCTTACGGCAGAGGGCTTCATCGAAGGCGGAAGCTCCGGGGTTGACAGCGCAACAGGGTTTGATTACTTTTTGGTTGGCGCCCAACTGACAATTTTATTCTGACATCCCTCTGATGACCGCTGACTATGCATGCGCTGGGACAAAAGGGAGAATTACCATTGAACCGCCCTTTGGCGATAGTGTCGAGCAGAGTCTTAGCGGCTATTGTTCTTTCGCTTGTTTTCTTATCACTTGGAGTCTGGGCGTTTCACGCCCGACTTTCCTTCTCCGGAGCTAAGAACCTTTCCAAAGTCGATTTTCGGCCCGATCATGTAACGGATTCCCGATCCGTTGGTCATCGAATGACGACTTTGATTTCTCCCTCGAATTCAGAAAAGGGGGAATCAAAGAAGGCAAACGTTATCCTGATTGGCATAGATAGTTGCCGTCCCGACCATATGTCGTCTTATCAATATCCCCGCAAGACGACCCCCCATATCGACACCATGGCGAAGCAGGGATTGGTCTTTAAGGACTGTCGGACCGTAGCTCCATGGACATTGCCGTCATTTTTCTCGATGATGACTTCCACCTATCCTTCAGTCCATCTCTACGGGACAAATTTTCGCGGCACCCAAATGCCGACCGTGCCGGGCCCCACATTCTGGACGTACGGCACGATTTCCCCGGACTATACCATTCAGACACTTGCAGAAATTCTACGGGAACAAGACTATTACACTGCAGCATTCGTTAACACTGTGTTCCTCTCTGAGAAATTCGAAATGAGTCGAGGGTTCGCGGAGCTTAAGCAATGCGGTCCCACTGCCAAAGAGGGCGTCCAGCAAATTCTCCCGTGGCTCGATAGGCATCAGGATGGAAAATTCTTCCTCTTTTTCCACATTATGGACCTGCATGAGTATCGCGACCGCGAGTTTCTATTGAGAAAAATACCGCGCCCCTTCGGTGAGCCCGGCGAGGAAGGGCTTCAAGAGCAAATCAATGTATACGACACGTATCTCCGTTATTGCGATGAGGAAATCGGGAGATTATTTGCGCATTTGGAGAAACTCCGGCTTGACCAGAATACGCTTGTAATCATCACCTCAGACCATGGCGAAGAACTCTTGGAACACAGGAAACGCGGGCACGGCCACAGTGTCTATGACGAATTGCTTCGGGTGCCGCTTATTGTTTGCCCTCCGCACGGAATGGAAGCAGGAAAAGTATTGGAAAATCGCGTGAGCACACTCGATATAGCGCCGACAATCCTCAACATCCTCGGATTGCCCCTCCCATCCTATTACCAAGGAATGAGCCTTGTACCGGTGTTCAAGGAACAGACCCTTTCGCCCAGACCACTGTTTGCCGAAGCCCTTCTTTACGGCAACGAGAAAAAGGCGGTGCTCCTCAATGATTACAAGCTCATCTATACGACGACTGTGCACGAGTTTGAGCTTTACAATCTGAAGGCTGATCCGGGAGAAACTCACAATCTCATTGACGAGCTTCCCGATGTCGAACGTCAAATGATACAGATTCTTCAGTCATTCCGTGAGAAGGCGAACCAAGGGATACAGGTCACGCTGACGCCCGGTTCAAAAAAGCAGGAGGTTTGTGAAGGAAAACTGACTACAACCGGAGCATTCGCCAAAGTCGCACCGCTGGTTCTGAGCAGGGCTCGGATCTTTCAGACAAGCGGAGATTCAAAGGAGATACAGTTCAAACTGGCGAATACCCGCGAGACCGAGGGTTTCGCCTTCGAGATAGACCCGCCCGACGCATCCATTCAACTGGAATTGTCCCCGAATATCAATCAATTTCCTACACAAGTCTATTTGGGTTCCGCATCCGGGAAAGCTCGCCTGTCCCCTGTTGTTTTTGACAGGGAAACCCTCAAAGAATTAAGCTCATCCTCTGCCGCGATGGACAGGGAAGGCCTGTACGTCTGGCTGAAAGACAGTGGTAGAAAGTCCAAACATGTCGAGATAGACGAGAGCACGAAGGAAAGGCTGAAAGCCCTCGGCTATTTGAATTAGCAATTGTTCTTCCCGCCGCCTCATCGAAAAGCGGTTTTTTTGTACGCACTTCCCTTGCGCATGTTTTGAACCGAGAAGACAAGCGCATACCTCCGGTTTTCTTCCGCGGTTATCGATTTTTCTATTCGTGGCAGCCGAAGCGAAACCGCCTCGATGCCGTGGTGACATCGAGGCGGTAGGTTTCTCTCCGTTCGGTGTGATTCTCACACGTCGAAGTAGAGGTAGAATTCGTACGGATGGGGTCGGAGTCTCATGGCATCGACCTCATTTTTCCGTTTGTATTCAATCCATGTTCGTATCACGTCCTCCGTGAAGACGTCTCCCTTGAAGAGGAACTCGCAGTCGGCCTCGAGTGCGTCGAGCGCATTCTCGAGAGAGCCGGGCACCGAGGGTACCTTCGCGAGCTCTTCCGGAGGCAGGTCGTAGATGTTTTTGTCGAGTGGTGAGCCGGGGTCGAGCTTCTTCTGGACGCCGTCGAGTCCTGCCATCAGCATGGCCGCAAACGCGAGATACGGGTTGCATGCCGGGTCGGGAGGCCGGTATTCGAGCCGCTTCGCCTTTGGGCTCGTCGAGTACATCGGGATGCGAACGGCGGCGCTCCTGTTTCGGCTGGAGTAAGCAAGATTCACGGGGGCCTCGAAGCCCGGGACAAGTCGCTTGAACGAGTTGGTCGTCGGGTTCGTCAATGCGGTGAGCGCCGGCGCGTGTTTGAGCAGTCCGCCGATGTAGTGGAGCGCAAGGTCGGTGAGGCCGGCATATTTGTCGCCTGCGAACAATGGTTTTCCGTCTTTCCACAGGCTCTGGTGGCAATGCATTCCACTGCCGTTGTCGGCGAAGACCGGCTTGGGCATGAATGTGACGGTCTTGTTGTGTTTTCTGGCGACGTTCTTGATGATGTACTTGAACCGCATCAACTTGTCGGCCATGGTCAAGAGCGAGTCGAACCTCATGTCGATCTCCGCCTGGCCTGCCGTCGCGACTTCGTGATGTTCGGCCTCGATTTCTATACCGCACCGTATCATTGTGAGAGCCATCTCCGCGCGGATATCCTCGAGTGAGTCGGTCGGAGGCACCGGGAAGTAGCCCTCCTTATATCTCGGTTTGTAGCCGAGGTTCGGCTTTTCATCGCGGCCCGTGTTCCACGCGCCTTCTATCGAATCGATGAAATAGTATCCGCAATGTTGGTTCTGGTCGCAGCGGACATCATCGAAGATGAAGAACTCGGCCTCCGGCCCGAAATAGGCGGTGTCTGCGATGCCAGTGGATTTCAGGTAGTTCTCAGCCTTTTGGGCGATGTACCGCGGGCATCGACTGTACCGCTCCCTTGTGATGGGGTCGGCGATGTCGCACTGGAGCACGAGCGTCTTCGCCTTATAGAAAGGGTCAATGTAGGCGGTCTTCGGGTCGGGAATCACGAGCATGTCGCTTTCGTGAATCGCCTGCCATCCACGAATGCTCGAGCCATCGAATCCGACGCCCTCTTCGAAGAGCGCCTCTTCCAGCTTCGCAGCCGGAATGGCGAAGTGCTGCATCAGTCCGGGAAAATCCATGAATCGGAGGTCTACCATCTCCACATTGTTTTCTTTCATCATCTTGAGTACGTCGTGCGGGGTCATGTGCTTCTCACTCCTCCTGTTGTGGAAGTTGCCATTGTCGTTATGCTCGAGTCCTCAACTGCCGGCCCGCTCTGAGCGCTCTCGGGTACCCTGCAGGCCGACAGGTCCGCGCACGGCGCGGCTAGACCGCATCTTCGCCGCGCTCGCCGGTCCGGATGCGTATCGCTTCCTCGACGGGTGAGACGAACACTTTTCCGTCACCGATCCGACCGGTCCGCGCCGAAGAAACGATTGCTTCAATCACATTCTCGAGTTCGCTATCGGGAACAACCACTTCGAGCTTCACCTTGGGAAGGAACTCAATCTCGTACTCGGCTCCGCGATACAATTCCTTGTGTCCCTTCTGGCGGCCGAAACCTTTCACCTCGATGACGGTCATTCCCTTGATGCCCACTTGTGAAAGCGCTTCCTTGACCTCTTCCAACTTGAACGGTTTGATGATTGCTTCGACTTTCTTCACGTCTTCACCTCGTGTGTGTGGTATCCTGACAGTGCAAGAAGGATACCATTCTCTCACTGGTCCGCTCTGTGTCACCCCGCACATCGCGTTCTTTTCCAGAAACTGCAAGCAATTCTATATCAAAATGGCCTGCTCCGCAAGATACAAACCGCTCTGCGACTGCCACCGCCGCGCGCCCCGGCTTGCTTCCATTTTCAGCACGTGCACAGAGAATAGGCATGGCGCCGTTTCTCGGGAGCGCTGTTCGGCGTATCCCCCCATAAGCGCGCTTGACAGCTCGTTTTCTATAAATGCGTAAAATCAGTGTGTGATGCGTATCCGTGAACTCGTCTGGCGGACTATTCGCCTTTCTATTTTCCTGCTTTCTGGAGCAAACGGCGGTTTCTTGACACTCCCTAATGGCTGTGGTAGAATCGGGCGTGGTACCTATACATGGTGGCATTGACAACGTTTTCCGATGCACGCAAACCGATGGAAATACAGATACAAAAAGAATCGCCCCGATGCGTGGCATGCAATAAGCCGTTTGCTCATGACCAAAAGCATTATTCTCTGCTGAAAATAGACGGGAATAATTTCCTGAGGGAGGACTATTGCGAGGCGTGCTGGGGGGAGCACCGTGGCTCAGCCACGGATCACGACATATACTCCCATTGGGAGACGAAGTATCATGACCCAGCCGTTGCGAGGGCAACCCCGCAAGAGCAATTCATGCCGCTGCTCAATCTCTGCTATGAATCTGTGACACAGACCGGATTCGATGCGGAGGCGATGGCTTACGTCTGCGCCCTCGTCTTGAGACGCCAAAAAGTTTTTCGCTTTGTCCGAGAGGAAAGGGATGAGGCGTCAGGGAGGAACGTGCTGATATTTGCGGATAAGCATAATGACACGCAGATGAGGATCGTCGATCCACAGCTCACCGAATCGCAGTTGCGTGAGGTCAAACAAAGGTTGGAGACACACATTGGAACCTTAAAAGAGGAGACCGATGAACAATAAGAGTGCTCCGCCTGCTAAACCGTATGTTTATGCGTTCACTTCCGGCCAGTTGGTCATCCTTCTCTGTCTCGTGCTCGTTCTGATGGTCCTTAGCCTGATGCTCGGGATACGCATCGAGGGCTACCAGCGAACCGGCAGAGACGTGCCTCACGAGACGGCTCGGCAGCTTCCGGCGCCACAAGCTCTGCCGGCGCAGCCTGCCGACCTTCAAGAGACCCCGGCAACGGCGGAAGAGGCGCCTGTGGAAGAACCTGCCGCCGCCGAAAAATCCGCGGCCGAGACAGCGGTGTCGACTCCGCCGGCTCCGGCGAAGACGGAGCAGCCGGTCCAGACACCGAAACCCGAGCCCAAACCTGCGGTGACGGCGCCCAAGCCTGAGCCCAAACCCGCTGTAACTTCCCCCAAACCCGAGCCAGCGAAAACTCAACCTGCTGAAGCGAAGCCTGTCACGGTTACGAAGGAAGCTCCGAATAAGCGATATGTCGTGCAGGTTTCATCTTCGCAAGACAAGTCCATGGCTGCTTCGCAGACTGACATTTTGAAACAGAAGGGTTTCGCCGCATTCGTCGAGGAAGCAGACTTGGGAGCCAAAGGGCGGTTCTATCGGGTCATGATCGGTCCGTTCCCGACCGAGGCAGAAGCACAGCGAATCCGGAGCCAAGTGGTCAAAGATCCGATGTTTGCAGCCAGTTATGTGCGGCAATTGCCGTAGCGCATCTCTTTTTTTGTCGGGTCGAATTCGCTCGACCATCTCAGCCTAGCGAGTTTTCCGGGCGGATAGAGAGAAGGCAGGCATCTCATGGGCCTGCCTTTTTGCTACGCGCTGACTTCCCCACAAATTCGCTGATGTACGTCCCTGCTTCTTTAGGAACCGCTCGCGAACGGCCCCTACAATGCAGTGACCGCCGTTTCTCGTGTGGAGGCGCACGGCCGTGCGCCCCCATGCTGATATAATAGTGGCGGACGTGTTTCAATTCCAGCCGCTCCGAAACGAAGGCTTCGGTGCTGAATGAAACTCCGAGACATAATCCCCTTTCTCGCAACCGCTGTGCTGCTTGCGATGGCATTTCCGAGCGCAAGCCTGTGGCCGCTTGCATATATCGCGCTCGTGCCGCTGCTGCTCTGGCTGCGCGGCAAGGGCTATCGAGATGCGTTCGTGGGGGGCATGGCTGCGGGCGCCGTATTCTATGGGATCACGTTCGCGTGGTTTGCCTCGCTCACGTACTGGGTGGGCGGAATCGTTCTCGCAGGGGTGGCATTGCTCGTGATTTTGTTTGCAGCATTCTGGGGAGTCATAGCAGTCGGGACACGTTTTTTTGAGCGGTCACTGTCTGGTAGCATTGTCTTCGCGTTTCCCAGCATGTGGGTGCTGATGGAATACGTCCACAACCATATTTTCACCGGCTTCGGCTGGGGCTCTGTCGGCTACACACAATGGAACAATCTTGCCGTGGCGCAATTAGCCTCGGTTGGGTCGGTCTATGCGGTGAGTTTTTATATAGTTCTCATCAATGTGCTCGTGTATGAAATCATTGCGCGCATCAGGACGAGCAAGCTCGCGGCAACGGCGGGAGGAGCGATCATCATCCTCGCGGTTGCGGTCCCGCTGTGGGGGAAGATGCGCATGCAAGAACCCGACCTCTCGTCGTCCCTGCGCATCGGCGTCATTCAGCCCAATTTCTCGCTCGATGTGAAATGGAGTGCCGAGTACAGCGAGCACATGCTCAGGACTCAAGAGCGAATGACCGAACGTGTGGCTGCCGAGGGCGCGGAGCTCGTCGTGTGGCCCGAGAGCGCCATCTACTATGCTCTCGTGGACGAAATCGAGCGCGTGGGCGACATCGCCAGAACAAACGACGTGTATCTTCTCATCGGAAGCGAACATTACGATGAAAACGCGCGCTCGCCCGATGAGATGCGCTATTACAACTCTGCGTTTCTCATCAATCCCGAAGGCCGCATTCTCGGAAGATATGACAAGAGGCATCTCGCCCCGTTCGGCGAGTATGTCCCGTTGGGACAAGTGCTCGGCTTCATCGGAAAAGTGGTGCCGCGCATCTCCGATTTCAGCCCGGGCGCCAGAAACACCGTGTTCGAAATCGAGGGCAGGAAATTTACCGTGCTCATATGCTTCGAGAACAGTTTTCCCCATCTCGTGCGCGGGTCGGCGCGGCTCGGGTCGGATTTTCTCGTTCAGGTAACCAATGACGGCTGGTTCGGCCAGACAGCGCAGCCGAAGCAAGACCTGGCCATAGCCGTGTTTCGCGCAATCGAAAACGGGGCCACACTTGTGAGAGGGACGAACACAGGCATATCATGCTTCATCGACCCATGGGGTAGAATCAGCAGTATCGTTCGCGCATCATGGGGAGCGACGGTCTTTGTGCGTGGCATCGCGGTCGAAACAATCTCGACGGTGGCACATGATACGTTCTACAAGGCTTATGGTGATGTCTGGGTCGCAGGATGCGGCGTTCTGGCCGCAGTTGCGCTCGGGATGTGTGCTTATCGAAGGTCAAATGTACGCGGCTCCGCAGCAGACTCCGGTACGACTGAGGAGCGCAGCAGCCACGATTCCAATGCAGGACCCAGGACAAAAAAACGGTCCCGTAAACAGTAACACACGAAGAAAGATGCAACACAAATGGATAAACGGATCGAGTCATCAATAACAGACAAACTTCGTTCTGCCATCGAACGCACAATCTCCGAAGGCGTCTTGAAGCTGGAAGGTGTACCCGATATCATTCTCGAAATTCCCAACAATCCGGCCAACGGCGACTATGCCACCAGCCTCCCGCTCAGGCTCGCAAAAGAGCTTCGCATGCCGCCGATGAAAATCGCAAGCGCCATCATCGAGCATCTCGATGCATCCGACGCTCTGTTTGAAAAAGTGGTTTCCGCGCCGCCCGGCTTCATCAATTTCTATCTCAAGGACAAGGCCGTGGGGGCTGTTATCAAACAAGTGCTCGCCCAGGGGGCTCGGTACGGAAGCTCCGACCACGGGCGCGGGAAGAAAGTAAACGTAGAATTCGTGAGCAGCAATCCCACCGGTCCGCTCACCATCGGACACGGGCGGCAGGCCACCATCGGCGATGTCCTCGCGAATGCGCTTAGTTTCTGCGGATACGACGTCACCCGCGAGTATTATTATAACGATGCAGGCAAGCAGATGGATATGCTTGCCCGCTCCGTTCACGCTCGCTACCAGCAACTCTATGATGCCTCATACCCATTCCCGGATGAGGGATACAAGGGCGATTACATTCGCGACGTCGCGGAGCAGATACGCGAGCAGGTGGGCGACAGGTTTCGAGGAAAAGACGACGCGGAAACCGTAGATTTCTTCCGGCAGTTCGCCGTCCGCGAAATGATCGCCGTGATTGACCGCGACTTGAAGAACTACGGCGTCCGCTTCGATGTGTGGGCGCGCGAGTCGGCTCTCTATTCCGAAGGCAAAGTGGAGCGCGCCATCGAGCTCTTGCGCAAACGCGGCTTCATCTATGAACAAGAAGGCGCTGTCTGGTTCCGCAGCACGGACTTCGGCGACGAAAAGGATCGCGTCATCGTGAGAAGCAACGGCGAGATGACGTATTTCGCGGGAGACATCGCGTACCATATGGACAAGCGCGAGCGCGGCTTCGAGCGCGCCATAGACATCTGGGGCGCGGACCATCACGGCTATGT